>NZ_JAVRMB020000129.1:0-7594 GCF_031844845.1 Endozoicomonas sp. | reverse complement strand
AGATGTGTATAAGAGACAGGGTCTCAACATGCTGATTGCCCGCAGTAAGCCGGACCGACTGTTAATTGAGCCAACAGGACTGGGGCATCCACAGGAAATTATCAATACCCTTAAAGGCGAATATTATCAGGCGATTCTTAGTCTTGATGCCAGCATCTGTCTGGTGGATCCCCGTAACCTTGGAGACGCTCGTTATCTGGAAAATGATAACTTCCGGGATCAGATCCATCTGGCCGATGTGCTGGTCGCCAATAAAACGGACTTGTGCAGTGAAGAGGACAAAAAACGGTTCGAGCAGTTTGCAACAAAACTGCCGGAGCCAAAACCTCTGACCCGCTGGGTTAAACAGGGAGAGTTATCCAGTGAGTGGCTGAACCTTCCCCACCTGGATCGTATGCCGGTAAACCCCAAGGCTCATCACACCGTTGATCAAGACAACCACCAGCACCCGGAAGCATCATTTGAAATGAGCCTGCCGGAAAACCAGCTGTTTCTCCGTAGAGAAAATAAAGGTCAGAATCATTTCAGCTGTGGCTGGCTATTTTCGGAACATGCCTCTTTCTCATTTGACCGACTGTTTTCACTGATTCACTCTCAGAATGTCCAGCGTTTAAAAGCCGTTGCCAAAACTGATCAGGGCGTTAAAGGGTTTAATATGCAGAATGGAGTGGTCAGCGTTATAGAGATTGAAGAAAGTCCGGATAGCCGGTTGGAAATTATCAGCAGCTCGCTTATGGATTGGGACTCCTTTGAGTCCCAGCTTCAGGCAACCATCATACACAAGCCATCGGCATAAACTGGTTGGTAATTTATGATGCAAATCAGTCTTGCCTGCCTCAGTACCATATTGAGCAGGATCTCGGGCAGATGGGTGGCTACGGTGCGCTTAGGAGCTGTCACGAAATAACTTCCTCTTCATCACGAAGGAAGAAAGTCTTTTCTCTGTGTCTCTGTGGTGAGCAAAATAGGGAAATTATTAACGGATAATTCCTAAGGCTGTCAACAGAAGTTAAACCTAAATTCAGCAGTTGAACTTCATAAAATCGTGGAAACCCTTGTAGGAGTAATGTTTCGGTGATTTATAGTGCTCACCCATTGGGTGAAGCACCAAAACCCACTAAACCTTTGCATTGTAAGGGCTACAGCACCAATTCAGTTTTTAACTGCTGAATTTAGGTTAAATGTACCCAGGGCGACTCTTCGGTTGTTTGGAACTTTCGGGAAAAAAGAAGGTCAATATTGGACAGGAAGTCTGGTTTATCCAATAAGGTGAGTTATGCCTCGAGTAAATGCTGGTGGTTTTGTTGTGGCGGCTAATCAACCTTTGAAAGAGGGGGCTGTGGTTAAGAAGGCTCAATTCAAAAGCACCATTTATGTGGTAAATAATTTTCAAACGTTACCACGGTACAGGTTAAGAGATGGTGAGGATAGGCCGCTGTGCGGGCGGGCTGATATCCTATCAGCCCGGGAGGTTCGGTCTTTGCCTGATGGCACCAAGGTTACAATTATTAAACACCAAAGGCCTGCTTCTACGAGTATTCGAGATGCCGGTGATCACCGGGCTCCACAACAACCTACACCTGACAGTGAGTCCAGACCTCAGGAGGCCGAAGTAAGTTGCACTCATTTTGTTGACTATCTTCCGGCACTGCCGCTGCAATTTCGTTCGGAAGACAGAGGTTTATTGCAGGCGTTAGATGATGAACTAAGTAAAGCTGATTACATGGTGTAAGACTGACATCAACCATTTTTGATGCGCTCCCGGCATGGACCACAAACCAAACAGTATAATCATCAAACCCGCCAGATTACGGGTAATACTAGCCTGGATAATACCACTCAGTTGTCGTGAAAATGCCCCCAGCAAGAATACCGAAGGTATCGTTCCGAGACCAAATGAGGCCATCAGAAGTGCGCCCTGAATGGGTTGTCCCTGGGTAGCGCTCCATGCCAGAGAACTGTATACCAGACCACAGGGCAGCCAGCCCCAGAGCATGCCAACGGCCAGTGCATTGGGAAAACTCTTTATGGGAAGTATAGTTTTTGCCATGGGTTGAATATGTTTCCAAAGCTTGTGACCGACTTTTTCCAGATGGGTCAGACCGCGCCACCAACCGGTCAGGTAGAGTCCCATGGCGATCAGCATGATGGCCGCGAAATAACGAAGCCCCATCTTTATTCCCGGGCTGATACCTCCCAGGTACCAGCCAATACCGGCCAGCAGAAAACCAGCGATAGCATAGCTCGATATCCGTCCCAAGTGATAGGCCAGCATCAGCCAGAAAATCCGGGTTCGGGATTTTCCTGCCAGAGACAGGCTGAGTGCAGAGGTAATGCCGCCACACATGCCAATACAGTGGACGCTGCCCAGAACGCCCAGTGTCAGCGCTGAAATCAGGGTGGGTACTTCATTGATGGTCATGCGTTACAGCCTTGTATGTGCTACTTCGTTTTATTATCGCTTGCTGATGCTTTCGAGCGTTGAGGCTCGTCGAAGAGAATGCTGTGAGCAGGTCCCTCGAGATCATCAAACTGACCATCGTCCACTGCCCAGAAGAACACTTTGATAGCGACTGTAATCAGGACCAGAGCCAGCGGGATAAGGATAATCAGGCTTTCCATTTGTTTACACCTCGTTCCCACGGTCTGCGTGGGAATGCATACGGGGGGGCGACAACCTCAGAACATGGGAGCGAACATGATTTCCAGATAGGCTTTCCATATTTAAACCATTACTTCTGCGTTTAAGGGAGCAGGAGTCCCGACTGAAGACAGTGGTTGCGCAGGCGCGCTGGATTTATTTAGCTGCAGGGCATTGGCAACCACAATCAGTGAGCTGAGTGCCATACCGGTAGCGGCCATCCATGGGGCAATCATACCGGCTGCTGCCAGGGGCAGGGCGGCCAGATTATAACCAAGAGCCCAGACCAGATTCTGGCGAATGATTTTACGGGTCTTTATGGTCAGGTTAAAGGCATCAGCCAGCCGTTCAAGGTTGCCGGAGATCAGCACGGCATCGGCACTGGTGCGGGCAAGATCGGATGCGTTGCCCATCGCTATGGAGATATCGGCACCTGCAAGAACCGGTACGTCATTGATGCCATCGCCGACCATCAGAACCTTATGTCCCTGTTGCTGCAGTTCCTGAATAAATGACAGCTTTTCATCCGGGCTGCTTTCAGACTTCCAGTGACGTATACCCAATGTCTCTGCCGTTGCTGCAACCACGGGTTCGGCATCGCCGCTGAGGAGCCAGACGTTTTTGCCCATTTCATGTAATCGCCGGACAGTGGTTACCGCTTCAGGGCGCAGGCTGTCGGTAATTTGGAACCAGCAGAGTGGGTGTTTGCTATCAGCCAGAAGCAGCCATTGACCTTCAAGTTTTGGCGGGGTCAGGTTTGTAGATGGATGGGCAAAGTCAGGCTTGCCAATTCGGTATTGAATTTTGCCAATCGTTCCTTTAATACCTTTGCCCGGATGGTTCTTTACATCGCAGGCCTGTTGAGGAGCGGAACCGCTTCCCTGAAGGGTAAATGCTCTGGCAATGGGGTGTTCTGAATGCGCTTCCAGAGCAGATGCCAGCTGGACAAGTTCATTCTGTGAGTGTTTGCAGTGGTCTAATGGCATTACCTGAGTCAGTGAGAGCTCACCTTTGGTCAATGTGCCGGTTTTATCAAAGATCACATGGTCAATGGATTGAAGGCCTTCCAGAACATGGCTGCGGGTAACCAGCAGGCCAAGGCGGTGCAAATAGCCGGTGGCGGCGGTCAGTGCGGCGGGAGTGGCCAGAGAAAGGGCGCAGGGGCAGGTGACTACCAGTACCGAAAGGGTAACCCAGAAGGCATCTTCCGGTGCGATACCAGACCATCCCCAATAGACGACAATTGCCACCAGAAGCACACAGGCAACAAACCAGCTGGCGACTTTATCCGCCAGTCTGGCAATGGCTGGTTTATCCTGCTGTGCTCTTTGCAGAAGCTGGATAATCCCGGCTACCCGGGTTTGCTCGCCAACGTTCGTGACCTTGATTTCAACCGGGTGATCCACATTGATACTGCTACACAACAGGGTGTCCCCCTGGTGTTTTTCAATGGGCAGATACTCTCCGGTGAGCATGGCTTCATTAACGCTGGTGGTGCCTGTCAACAGAATACCGTCGGCGGGTATGGCATCACCGGGCAGGATTCTGACAAGATCATCGATTTGCAGGTCGGCAACCGGGACTCGTACATACTGACCATTGATTTGTTTCAGGCAGCTTGGGGGCAGCAGATTGGTGAGAGCCCTGGCGGCCCTGGCGGTAGCGTGACGTGCCCGTAGTTCCAGATAGCGCCCGGTCAGCAGAAAGAAGGTAAACATGGAGACCGAGTCGTAATAGACCTCGCCGCCGCCGCTGATAAAGGTCGCCCAGAGACTGGCCAGATAAGCACCGCCAATGGCGATTGAAACCGGGACATCCATGCCCAGGTGTCGTATTTTGATATCCCGCCATGCGGCTTTAAAGAAAGGCGCGGCGGCATAAAACACCACGGGGGTTGCAACAATGGCGCTGACAATCCGGATCAAATCCCGATAGATTTCCGGCATATCATTGCTGATGGCACCGGAATAAAGGGCAATGGCGTACATCATTACCTGCATGGCACCCAGTCCGGAAACAGCCAGTCGTCGTATAGAAGCGCGGTTTTCTTTTTTCAGCAAAACTTCCTGATGATCCGCCCGCCAGGGAAAGGCTTTATAGCCGATGCGGTGGATTTCCAGAAGGATGCTGCTGAGGGGAATTGTGTCGTTCTGCCAGGTAATCTGCGCTTCATGGGTGCTTAAATTAACATTGACCCGCTCCACTCCGGGAAGGGCTTCCAGATGATTTTCTAATAGCCAGACACAGGCCGCACAGGTGATGCCATCAATGAGCAGGCTGGCTATGTGTTGATGATCACTATCATTAGATTGTCGTACAAAATCTTTCTGAATATCCTCGCGATCATAGATCAGCAACTCTTCCTGAAGACGCTGGTTCAGATCGGAGACCTGTGGCGCATTCTCTGTCCGGTGCTGGTAATAGCCCGCCAGACCACCGGCGACAATGGCTTCCGTGACTGCTTTACAGCCAGGGCAGCACATGGGTTGCTCTGTTCCTTCAACTTCTGCGAAAAACAGTGCCGGGTCAGTGACCGGCAGTGCGCAATGAAAGCAGTGCGTATTGGTCATCAGGCCTCTGGATTTTTCAGGAGTATCGGTGTTCCCGGGGATACCTGTGCTTCCAGGGTTATTTTCCAGCCAGACTGGTAGCCGACCTCGGGAATCATCAGGTCTTCGGTTTCCAGTTGCAGGTAGTAACGACCGGTAACGGCTTGTTCCAACTGACCCACATAAACGGGTTCGTTGCTGTTGTCGCTAAAGGAGCGATTCAGGGTAATGATTTTGTCCTGACTCTGGAATGCCGGTGATAAAAAGCTGAGTTTTAATTGTTCTGGCCATTTTTCCAACGACTGTTCAGAGGTGCCACGAACGGTCAGCCTGACCTCGCCAATCAACTCATCGATGATCATCATCCCTTCAATGCCCAGTGTTCTGGCATTTTTAATACGGGTCATGTCCTGATTGATGGCCTTGCCATTTTTGTAGTAGTCAGCAATAACGACACTGTCCTTGTAGGTAAAGGCGGTATAAAGCTGAACGCCCCCCCAGGCAAACGTCACCAGTAGAATGCCGACGATGTACCATGCCCAGGGTTCACGGTGCCAGGGGGTAAATGGTTCTTTATGGGTTGAGATGGGTTGTGTCATTTTACCGCTTGTCCTTAGATTGTCCGGGAACCATAAAGCGACTCTCTGTCGTAATGGCCTTCAGGCCGGGCTGGCTGGAGGTGATGCTGAAACGTATCGGTCGGGTGATGGGTGCACCGTTAATTAACGGAGCGATCACTCTGACGATTTCCTGCTCGACACTGCCAGGCTCTACAACAATGGTCGTTTTTCCCGCTATTTTCAGATTTTCAATACCTGCTACCTGTATCTGGATTGTGTGAGCCTGCTGGTCTTTGTTGGCAATTTTCAGAGTGTAGATATTTTCTATCTGCTGATCATTGATGGCCCGATAAAGGACATTTCGATCCCTCAATGCCTCCAGCTCCAGGGGAACCCGTTGACTCAGGGTGAAGAAAAACAGGCTAATCATAATGACCAGTGCCGAGCCATACCCGAGCAAACGGGGGCTGAGCCAATGGGGGGCATGGCCGGTCAGCTGGTTTTCGGTAGTGTAGCGAATCAGTCCCTGGTCGTAGCCCATCTTGTCCATGATGGTGTCACAGGCATCAATACAGGCAGCGCAGCCAATGCACTGGTATTGCAGGCCATCACGGATATCAATGCCGGTGGGGCAGACCTGAACGCAGACGGTGCAGTCTACGCAGTCGCCCAGCCCCCTGTTTTTCGGGTCTGCGCTTTTTTTGCGGGGGCCCCGCTGCTCGCCACGTTTCTGGTCGTAGGCAACCACTAAGGTGTCGTTATCAAACATGACACTCTGAAAGCGGGCGTAAGGGCACATATGGATGCAGACCTGTTCTCTCAGATAGCCCGCATTGCCATAGGTAGCAAGGGTGAAGAAACCCAGCCAGAAAATGCCCCAGGGTGTTACATCAAAGGTGGCGACCGCCATAACCAGTTGGCGAACCGGGATGAAGTAGCCAACGAAGGTCAGGGCGGTAGTAAAGGCAATGGTCAGCCATAGGATGTGTTTGGCACTTTTTCGCAGAAACTTTTCCGTGGACATCGGTGTTTTGTCCAGCTTCATTCTGCGGTTGCGCTCACCTTCGGTAATGCGCTCTGCCCACATAAAAACCCAGGTGAATACACTTTGAGGACAGGTATAACCACACCAGATGCGTCCGGCGTAGGCGGTCAGGGCGAACAGGCCAAAGGCACAGATGATCAGCAGCCAGGAGAGCAGAATGAAATCCTGGGGCCAGAACGTAGTGTTGAATATATGGAATTGTCGGGCGGGAAGGTCAAACAGAATTGCCTGACGTCCATTGACGTTTATCCAGCAGGTGCCAAAGAACAGTAGAAAAAGGAAGGTGCCACCGGCAAGGCGCCAGTTTCTGAAGCGACCGGAAAAGCTGCGCGTGTATATTTTCTCGGGCTTCTGGTAGAGGTCGATCAGCTCCGGTTCTTGATTGGCGTTGTGTGTGTTCATAGAGCCTAAATTTGCCGGTGAAGTTTTTACTGCTTTTTTACCACAGTACCCTTGGGGCATAAAAGGCGCAGAGGTCACAGAGAAGTGCTTTTTTCTTTACTCTGTGACCTCTGCGCCTCTGTGGTAAAACTACTCTGACTTATGGGTCAGGCTGTATATATAGGCGGTCACCAGATGAACTTTCTCTTCACCGAGAATCTTATGCCAGCCCGGCATTACGCCATTACGTCCCTGGCGAATGGTGTATTCCACCTGCGTCTGGCTGGAGCCATAAAGCCAGATATTGTTGGTCAGGTTGGGCGCACCCAGAGCGAAGTTGCCAGTACCATCGGCGTTATGACAAACGGCGCAAGTCGTATTAAATATCTGCTTGCCTGAGTCCAGGTCGTCCTGACTC
>NZ_JAVRMB020000128.1:0-70622 GCF_031844845.1 Endozoicomonas sp. | reverse complement strand
GCGGAAACCGCACTTCAGGGTATTCGTGATAACAAGTTCTGGATTGCACCCATGACGGACAAAATCCGTGTTGCGATTCAAGAGCGTACTGATAATCTGCTCAATGGTGTGAACCCTACACCACCAAACGTCATCTAGTATTTTTTACCTCCAGGTGAAACCTTTTCCCCTCGTTCCCGTGCTCTGCGTGGGAGCGAGGCTATGGTTTTGACAGGTATAAATCGGTATGTAAGAGCTTTGCGACAAACGAGGCTGCCCGAAGGTTTGAGGCAACCTCGGGGCAAGGGAAGCAGTCATTGAAGTGGCACGATTAACAATAATTGTGATTATTAATTATTCAGGTTAATTTATCGCTTTTGAAAAAGAGGTTTAAATCGTTGACTGTCCAGACAATTGGCCGCCGTGAACGTAAGAAGCTGGCGGTAAGGGAAAAAATCAGTGAGGAAACCATTGCACTGATCCGGCGACAGGGTGTTAACGGAGCAACGGTTGAGGCCATTTGTGAAAGGGCAGATATTGCAAAAAAAACCTTCTACAACTACTACGGCTCAAGACATGAGTTAATAATTGAAATCTGTGATTCAAAGGTGCTGATTCTTAATCAGGAGCTGGTAGAGGGAGCCCTGGAATCGGGCCAATCACTTGAAGAACAGCTGACGTTTATGTTTGCGCAGATGAAGCAGAATTACACCCATGCTGATCATTTTGAAAAAGAGCTGATTGACTATATGGTTTGTAACTTTCCAAACCATCGTAGTCAGGGAGTCAATCAACTTAATTTTATGAACAAGTGGTATACCCGGCTGTATCAGCACAATGTGGAGCGGCTGAAACCTTCACTGACGCCTGATTTTTGTGCAGAGGTTACGGTTGCCCTGGTCAATGGCCTGACCCTGAACTGGCTGAATGATGAACAGTACGATATTGAAGGCCGGCTGGATAAATTGAACCGCTATCTTATCGACAGTTTCCTGCTGGAGTCTGTCAGTTTTGCCTGATACTGCCTGGAGTGCATTGCACTCCACTTCCTCTTAGGAACCATCACTAAATAACTTCCCGATTTGAATTTCGAACAGGGTCCGAGTTAAATAGCGAAATTATTTCAGCACAACTCAAAAGTGGAATTATCTTGCCGTTCCTGATCGCGTGATGGATTAGGATGTTATTTAATTACAAATCCTTAATATTTCAGACGCTCTGGAACTTTTTCCGCAAAGATGTTATCCAATCGTTCAGATATCTGGACTTGGTTTTCCTGATATTAATGCAAGGGTGGAAAACTGCACGAAGGTACTCCTATGCATGTAAGCACTCCTTTTAAGCAGAAAAGGTGCTTTCACTAATTCACTGAGATAGGTGGTAACGCAATGAATGAGCAGGAAGAGCGACTGATAACAGCGATAAAGACTGGAAATACCGAGCAGGTTCGTCAATTACTGGCATCAGGGTCAGCTATCAATATAAATGTTCAGGATGAAAACTCTGTGCCGTCTGGTTTAACGCCATTGCATTATGCGATTGAATACGGTCAGCTGGATAGTTTCAATGCACTGCTGAAAAATGGGGCTGATCTATTTATTCCCCACGCAGACGGACTCACAGCATACACCTGCTCACAATTCAAAGCGGGAAAGCGTTCAGGAAATGATGCTTTCACAGTAATAGCCGATGATTCACAGGGGCAGAATTTATCAGATATTATCAGTACATGGACAGGTAAAGTCCTGTCTGATACGGCACAAAAAGAACTGGCTTCCTTAACTCAAGTTGGTGAGCAGTCAGGTTCAAAAAGGATTCATTCCGGATTGCATGAATTGCATGAATTGCATGAATTGCGTAACGTGTTTGAATCCAAGTTAGAGACAATACCCGCTTCCGATTTATTTTCGTGCAAGCTGCCAGGGAAGGTAGTTGATGCTTTGGAAAAAATGGAAATAACTCCGTCAGGTATATTGCAAGAGAGATTTTCGTCAGCCTTATCGACTTACTGCAAAAACGATCAGACAGTAAAAGATAGTGTACCGTTATTCGATGCAGTGAAAGTTGAAGATATAATTCGAGCCAGGCAGCTACTGAAATCTGGCGCGAATCCGAATATTCAGGAATGTCAGCCGACTTTAGGTAGCAATACCCCATTATATTATGCCGGTGAAAATGGAAGTGAAGAGATGGTTGATCTTCTCAAGGAATTTGGGGCTAATCCGTCTATTTCCCTGCCTGATGGTCAAAATCCTTTGAGTGCAGCGGCTGCAAATGGGTACTTAGCCGTTATTGATCAACTTTCTTGCAGTAAAACAGGTAAAGTCAGCGCGGATGCTGCTCTACACCGCCTTGCCTGTTTTGAAGGAGATGCCAGGGTGGCAATTGAAATTGCAGACAAACTTTGGAACCTTGAACCAAATCTTAACGTTGGATATTCCGTTCCCGAAGTAACGCCCTTGCTGATGGCTACACAACATGGACATCCCGAAATGGCTGACTGGTTAATACAAAAAGGGTCTAATGTTATTACCAATACTAATGGTTATACCCCATTAGACTATGCAGTGAATGGGCTATATGCAGGACTGACGGTTATTTTGTTGAAAGGTTATAACAAGTCTCTTGTCAGGGGGGATGCGGACAAGAATGTACCTGTAAATGAGTCAGTATCCGTGGGTTCGCGATCGGATACTGGTACTCCAGTATCTTATATTGCTTCTGAAGCATTGAAGCAATCATTGGAAAAGTTTTTACCCAGAATGGAGAATAGTAAGCTCATACCCTTTTTGGAAGCTCTGAAAACACTGATACAAAAAGATCCGGATAACGACCAAAATAGTAAGGAGCATGGCGTCTGTTCTTCGTTTGATGCCTGTTTGAAAAACCTCGACGATATGTCTCAATCCCTAAAGACAACAGAGAATCTCAGCAAAGAAGTGTCTGTTACCAATATCGGAACTGCGGTATCCCATTTTTTACCGTCAATAGCTAATACTAATACTTCGGTCGATGCTTTGCCGGTCGGTCAGCGTGAGGTTGCCGTTCACGGCGAAGTAGCTGGAAATAATCATGATGGTGTCGTGGTTGCAGCGCCAATGGCGAACGTGCCGTTAGGCAATCTATTCAATCCAGGCAGTATTTAATTATCTATGAACTTGTTCCCACGGTTTCCCCCGAGGGAATACATACGTAACTTGACTTATTGGTCAGAGCGATCTGATTGATAGTTTTCTGGTAGAGCCTGCTGCCAGTTGATGCAATAGGTGTGTATAACGCTCCTATTGCATCAGGTTTATAGCGTGCTACACAGGCATTGTTACTTGAACACCCAATCCCGGCCTGCAGTTATTTAATGTGATGGTGCCATGATGCAATCCTGCCACCGCTTTGGCGAAGGAAAGTCCCAGGCCTAACCCGCCATCTGTCCGACTTTTATCAACACGATACAAACGCTCGAATACCCGTTTTTTATCTTCATCAGGGATGCCAGGCCCGTTATCTTCCACTTTCAGCCAAGCCAGACTTTGAGTCCTGTCGAGACCACAGCTGAGTGTGATTTTGCTTCCGGGAGGACAGTAGCGTAGCGAATTTTCAATCAGGTTTGCGACCTGCTGAATAAGCAACTCCCGGTCACCCTGCATTAAGATTGGCGATTGTTCTTTATTGACCAACAGTTGCATTTGGGCATCTTCTGCCACATCACTGTAAATTTCCGCCACCGTATCCACGACCTGAATTAGATCTATTGAGGTAAAGCGGCTTCTGCGTGCGCCAGCCTCAATTTGAGTGATTCGCAGCAGTGCATCAAAAATTGATGTCAGCCGTTGTGAATCCTCCAGTGCGTTGTCCAGCTCCCTGAAGAAGGCGTCACTTTGTCCTGCTGCCGATTGATCTGCTTCATCCCTCAGCGTAAGGAGGTTATGACGTAATCGTGTAATGGGGGTTTTCAGCTCATGGGCGATATTGGCTGAAATATCCCGCATGGCCGTGACCGAACCCTCAAGCCGTGAAAGCATTTCATCAATGGATACTGAAATTCGTGCCAGATCGTTGTACGTGTGTTGTTCATCCGTTCGTGCTGAAAGGTTGCCTTCAGCTGCAGCGTTTAATACCGACTCAATTCGTGAGATCCGTTTCTGACTGTGCCGGCTTAAGGCCATAACAATCACCGTGGTCAATATTGATACCAGAATGCCTGCCAGAATAAAGCCGGAGGTCAGAATAGCCAGAATCTCATCGTCTTCGATTGGGTCATCATCAATATCGCTGAAGTCACTGTTTTGCTCCTTAACCAGCTCCCGGGACTCTTTGACAATTTCACGGTTCTGCTTGCCCAGTTCATAATCAACATACAAAAAGGTTACCGAAGCCATGAGAAAAAGGCTGATCAACGATACCGCTCCAAACATTAAGCCCTGCTGAATAGCAGAGCTTTTGAGCCATGTTGGAAGTTGATCGGGCAGGCGCTTCCAAATTTGCAGTACCCGGGAGCGCATTCCCGGGAAAGTGGGTAGCTGGAATTTCATGGACAGGTGCCAGCTATGGCTTTACGTTCCAGCTTGTAACCGGCACCACGAACGGTTTGAATCAGCGTATCGCCAAATGGTTTTTCCAGCTTGTTTCTCAGACGACTGATATGTGTTTCCACGACGCTGGTCTGAGGATCAAAATGTATGTCCCAGACATGTTCCAAAAGCATGGTGCGGGTAATCACCCGCCCAGGATGACGCAGGAAGAGTTCAAGAATACGAAACTCTTTGGGCTGTAAATCCAATGTCTGTCCCTGGCGTGTTGCGGTGTGTTGAAACAGGTTTATCACCACATCGTCGTAAGCCAGTTCTGGTTTGGTTTCGGTTGATTTCAGAGCCTGCCGGCGGGACAGTGCGATAATCCTCGCCAATAACTCGGAAAACGCGAAGGGCTTGGTCAGGTAGTCATCGCCACCAGCCTCCAGACCTTCAACACGGTCATCGACCCCGCCCATAGAGGTAAGAAACAGAATAGGTGTTACCACCTGAGCGGCCCGTAATGCCTTTACCAGGGAGAGGCCATCAAGCCCGGGCAGCATGCGATCGACAACCGCTACATCATATTGCTCCGTCATACAGAGTGTCAGGGCGTGTCGACCATTGTCGATCACTTCTACCTGGTGGCCGGCTTCCCGAAGCCCTTTTTCTATAAAACTGCTGAGGCTTGCATCATCCTCTACCAGCAATACCCGCATGGCAGTACTCTCTTTTATGCAAAGCATCACTGCGGCTCAGGCCGCAACGATTGGGTTATTGGGCTCTTGAGGGGCTGCCGGTTCTGCAACATCACTGTTCTGAGTTTTATATTGCTGCCATTTAGCTATGATTACTGCTGCCACGCCCGCGAACAGGCAGGCACCCAGCATTACCAGCCCCATCATGAAAAACAGGGAGAAAGATATCACGCCGGTCACTTCTTTCAGACCATTTTTGCGGATATTTTTGACTAACGTTTTAGCCCGAAACCAAAGGTTATGTTTCTTTTGCGACTCACTCATTTTACTCTCCAGGGGAGCCCGGTGCTGGCTCCCGAATATCGCCGGAATAAATTGCGTTATGAATTACTGACAGGGGATATTGCATTGATCCGGGTTTCAATGCGCTGGCCGCTGGCATTCAGAAGTTCTACCTCGTATGACAGGCTATTGTGGTCGTCATCTATTTCAACGCTCCAGGCCTTGCCGTTAAACGCTGCCTCAGATTGTTTTACCGCTTGCTCAAGGGACAGGTATTTACCGCTGTTTATGCCGGATAACAACAGTGCATTTTCCAGCTGATCATCATGGTCGTCGTCATGGTTGCTACGGTTTTTCGTCAGAATGACCTTTCCGGTTTGAGCATCAATAACCGTGCGGATCTCTTCGCCGTTTTTACCCGTCAGTTCAATTTCATAAAGCGCCTGACCCATCTCTACATCCCGCTCCGCTTCCAGCGGTACACCACCCGTGTTGTTTTTTGCGATCTCTATGGCCTGAAGAAGCGATACCGCATCTTCATTAAGTGATTTGGGTGCATCATCCGCATTGGCTGTCCCCATGGTCATCATTGCGCCCATACCGAGCATGATAGACAGTACAGCAGGTTTGAAAATGGTGGATTTTTTCATGGTGGTTTCCCCGTAACTGGTGTTTACCTGACAAGGACGCTCCCTGTCGATGTGGCCACTTTACCCGGGGAGGTTTTCAGGGAGATTTCCGAAACTATACATTTTTGTAAGGTTTCATCTGACCGCTGGCTGGTGATATAGCAAGGCTTTTCCGGACACTTTTTTACGCTGCCCTGGCAAGTTGAAGTGGTAATAGTTTTTTTGAGACAGCCGTCATGAATGGCTCAAAAGGCAATAAATTTCATATTGCACAGTGCCAGAAGCTGGATAAAATGAGGGATGCTGGCAGGTTTGACCGCTACTCAGTCAGCCGAAATCCAGACGGTAAGTTTGAAATATATGGGCATAACGATACTGGCAAAAGTCCACCAGCGAGGTTCAGAAACACAGGCCAACATGACACGGGCAGCCCTGCATGCAGCATTTAACTTTGGCACCAAAAGTGACTATGACCACACCCGCATGGGAGAAAAACGCTTTCATCTCAACCAGAACCCGGTTTCACTCACCAAGAAAAACACCGCAGCAGAACGCAGCACCGTTCGAGTACTAACCCATGAGGAACTGTATGAACTGTGGCACAACTTACCCGAAGCGCCCTGGGTAGGTCTGATCGGGGTTCAAATGATCCGTTTCTTAATAGCAACGGCAGGGCAACGCCCCAAACAACGGCTAACCGCAAAATGGCAAGACTATGATCTACATCGCCGCTGCGTCACCATTATGAACCACAAACGTAATGGTAAATCTCTGCCACATGTAGTTCCTCTAACGCCAAAAGCCATCAGCATACTGGAAGAAGTCAGAACCTATACGAGTGGATACCCATGGCCTTTTACCGTGTCGCATGAAGCTCACCTCAACCCTAATAGCCTGACAAAAATTCTAGCCCGCTGGTATGAATATCGTTTACAACAGCATCAAAACAGCCCCACCGCTTTTACAAAGCCAGATAGATTCAGGACCCCGCCATGCTCCAGAAGGTCATTGATATGATCAACCGGGAAGACTGGGCAATCATGGGTTCTGATGTCAAAGGCGACATCTACGAGGGTCTGCTGGAAAAGAACGCCGAAGACACCAAATCCGGTGCAGGGCAATACTTTACCCCCCGCGCCCTGATCAACGCCATGGTGCAATGTGTGCAACCGCAACCGGGCAAAACCATTGCCGACCCCGCCTGCGGAACCGGTGGATTCTTCCTCTCGGCCTATGACTATCTGGTGAAACATAACCCCCGAATGGACAAGGTTCAGAAAAAGACTCTGAAACACGACACCTTCCACGGTAATGAGATTGTCGCCAACACCCGCCGACTCTGCCTGATGAATATGTTCCTGCACAACATCGGCGAAATCGACGGCGAACCCTCAGTACTCTCCACCGATGCCCTGATCAGCGACAGTGGTCTGCGGGTAGATTACGTGCTGGCCAACCCGCCTTTCGGCAAAAAAAGCAGCATCACCGTCACTAACCAGGAAGGCGAGCAGGAAAAAGAAGACTTTGTCTACAACCGGCAGGACTTCTGGGCCACCACCTCCAACAAACAGCTGAACTTTGTCCAGCATATCCGCACCCTGCTGAAAACCATCGGACAAGCCGCCGTGGTCGTGCCCGACAACGTCCTGTTTGAAGGCGGAGCCGGTGAAACCGTACGCAAAAGCCTGCTGAAACAGACCGAATTGCACACCATCTTACGACTACCGACGGGTATCTTCTACGCCAATGGCGTCAAGGCAAACGTATTGTTCTTCGACAACAAACCCGCCAGCAAAGAAGCATGGACAAAAGAGATCTGGTTCTACGACTACCGAACCAACATCCACCACACCCTCAAGAAAAAGCCCCTGCGACTGGAAGACCTGCAGGACTTTATCAACTGCTACCAGCCCAACAACCGCCACGACCGCACCGAAACCTGGAACACAGAAGCGGTAGATGACAAAAGCCCCGAAGGCCGCTGGCGCAAATACAGCTACGAAGATATTATCAAACGGGATAAAACCAGCCTCGATATTTTCTGGCTAAAAGACAAATCGCTGGTGGACCTCGACAACCTGCCCGACCCAGAGGACTTGGCAGCAGACATCATCGAAAACATGGAAGCGGGGCTGGATAGCTTCCGCACTATTGCGGCAGCGTTGGCAGTGCCTCTTCAGAGTTAACCCTTTAAAAGGCAGGCTATTGCCTGCCTTCTTGTCGTCAGCATTTATTACTACAGAAAAATAATACTTTTTGACCAAAAGAAGTAGTGGGCTTATATGATAGATTTAACAAAGAATCCCGATCAACTGGCTCGAATTGGGCTCATCTCTCTAGAGAAATATAATGTTTTACGGATGAAATCAGACTGGCTACCTAATGCTTTATTGGAATTAAACAGCAAAATACACATCCTTAAAACAGCAAATATTGCATCTCCTGAAGACTTGGATGAACTTGAGCAAAACATTCAAAGTTATTTGCTGGCCAGCCACACCATACACAATAAAGCAAGGCACACTCTCCTACCCGCAAAAATTTCAAATGAAGATCGGCTGTTATCACTTAAGGATGGTGGTGAGGTGGAAGAGATTTTTGTTTCACCAAATAGTGACAACAAATTTGATCCCGTAACAGCCCTTTTTGATGAAGATCATCGGACTATCCTCGTGTTAATCGGTATTGGAGCCTATGGTCTGGCTGATCTTTCTGAAAGAAATAATGCATATAGATTGATCAATTTTTGCTTTAACAATTTCAGCGAGTTATTGATTAGAAAATCTATAGTCAAAAGGAAGGGCGAAAGTTCACCTGAGAGTTATCAGGAAGCCAAGGAAACCATACAAGAAATTAGCCAGATAATATGGTCACATCAAACGAGAAGAAAGAGCGATATTACTACAAAGGGTAAAATGGTAGATATTCTGATTGATGTCATTCAGCAACTTCAGATGCTAGATGAGTGGCCTGATAATAGCTTAACAAAGCAGGAAAAAACTGAAAAACTCAGTAGCTTCAAGAAATTAAGATTTCCTGACAAAAAATATATACAGCGTACATGGCTCAGTCATGCTCCTGATAAAGCCTCCCGCAGGGGCAGGCCATCGAGAGAAAAGCAAAATGGTGAGGATGAAACTATCCGAGGTGAGGTTTCAAAAGAAATTTTAAATATGCGATAGCATGCTATCACAGTTTTTTGAGCAAAAATGAGACGTTATGATGAATCATAATAATCAATGAAAGGAGGGATTATTATGATTTATACGGAAAAAGAGCACAAAAGCAGCCCATCAAACGAGCGTTGGATCAAGCTTCCAGAAGTTAGTCACCTGACTACATACAGCCGTAGTACGATCTATCGCCTTGTATCAGAAGGTGTATTCCCAAAGGGGGTCAAACTCTCTCCACGAGCAATTGTTTGGAAACTCTCTGATGTCCATTCATGGATGATTGATAAAGAACAACAAGCCGCAAATACCGAGGAGGTATAATCATGTTTTTTAACTCATCAAAAATTAAAACCCAAGCCCTACACCATCTTAAGGGTATGGATAGAGATCACTTTCTTGGACGTGTGATGCTCACATTTTTTACACCTTCCCTAAAACCAATTAGTGAGAAAGAACTGAATTGGTCGAGCCACTTTATCAAGAGAAATATTATTCATGTGTCTCCAGAAGAAATAAAAACTCAAGAGCCAAAATTCTTGAACGCCTACGCACATTCGGCAGATCCATTTTATGGAATGAAACCCAGCTTGTTAATGAAGGCGTTATATGATGCGCGTACACATGAATATGATCATCACTATAAACATGTAGGTTTAGCATTACACCTTATGAAGGAAATTAATGCACTAACCATATCTGATCACCATTTTCATAAATTTTACGATCATTTCAAAATGTATGGAGGAATACATAGTGTTTTTGATCTGATTGCTGCCTTGCTTGAATATTCTGGTCACGGGGAAGGTGAGGACTTCTCATATCGCTTCCAGCCAGACCCATCTGCTTTTTTAGAAGACTGATATAAGGCCAGTTTAAACTGGCCAATTCTTCACATTATTCAGCTTATAAGGATTTAAGCATGAAATGTAACCTGAATGAAGCTAAACGCTTCTTATCTCTATTTGCTCCTGAAGAGCACTCACATACTTTTCAGATTTTCGATGATACAGATGATAATGATGGTTCAAAAGCCAGAACTATCAATGGACACATAGATGAACTTTTTGAACAGTTTCAATTTTTCAATCAGCAACGGATTGGGATTTTCTTCACCGTTAATCAAACAGATGGTAAGAGACGAACAAAGGATAATATCAGAAAGGTGCGAGCACTTTTCTTGGATATGGACGGTGCTCCATTG
The DNA here is from genome assembly GCF_031844845.1 of Endozoicomonas sp. Classification (GTDB taxonomy): domain Bacteria; phylum Pseudomonadota; class Gammaproteobacteria; order Pseudomonadales; family Endozoicomonadaceae; genus Endozoicomonas. The sequence goes on along the minus strand of NZ_JAVRMB020000128.1, from coordinate 60,152 downwards.
GAACCGGTTTTAGCTAAAGGTGTAAAACCCCATGCGCTCATTGAGTCTAGTCCCGGACGCTATCATGTTTACTGGGGGGTGGATGACTGTCCTCTGGAAAAATTCAAGCCTGTTCAAAAAGCATTAATCGCTAAGTTTAACGGAGATCCATCGGTTAATGACCTGCCTCGGGTTATGCGACTTCCTGGATTTAACCATCATAAATATGAGCCATTCCTGACTCGGATTATGGAGATAAATCATGAGTTGCCACCTTATCAACTGGATGATCTTATCTCCGGCCTTGGTCTTGACCTTTCGAAGCCTGAAAAGGTGTCAACAGCACCAGTTGATCCAAACCTGCCCTTGGCTGATGGTTATCGGACTGAAACTTTGACTCGGCTGATTGGTCAATGGATAAGGATGGGGATGAACAATCGGACAATCCTCAACGGTTTACAAGCCTGGAACAATAAGAATGTAGAGCGATTACCATATGATAAATTGAAAAAAACCTTAAAGAGTATACGAAAGCTGGATAATGAAAAACTTGCTGAAAATGAACCCTTGATCTGTGAGTTGAATAGCCGTTACTCCGTGGCTCCAGTGGGTGGAAAAACTGTGATCATTGATCATGACTCAAACCAGCCATTCGCATGCATGGGCTTTGAAGATTTTAAAAAACTTTATATCAGTCGCCCGCGAATAGATAAGCAAACCGCTCCTGATTATTGGTTAACCCATCCAAGGCGCCGGCAATATGAGGAGGTTGTCTTTCAGCCGGGCGCCCCTGCCAATGATGAGATTTATAACCTGTGGAAAGGTTTTACCTGTGAACCTGCGGAGGGGGACTGTTCGCTCTATCTTGCCCATATCCGGGACAATATTTGTAATGGTGACAGTGTCGCCTATCAATACTTGCTGGACTGGATGGCACATACCATTCAAAAACCTGCTGAATTACCCGGCGTAGCCATTGTACTAATGGGAAAGCAGGGAACTGGAAAAGGGGTTTACGTTAATGAATTTGGCAGAATCTTTGGTAATCACTTCAAACAGGTGTCATCAAGTGAGCAACTGCTTGGCCGCTTTAATTCATTACTGGCGGATAGTCTTTTGATCTTTCTGGATGAAGCCTTATGGGGGGGCGAAAAAAAGCTCGAAGGCGCACTGAAAACCCTGATAACAGAGAATCGTCGTATGGTCGAATTCAAACATAAAGATATGGTGGCCATGGATAACTATAACCGGATCATTATGGCCACCAATAACGATTGGGCCATACCGGCTGGGCCAGATGAGCGCCGTTATTTAGTGCTTCCCGTCAGTAGCCAGCACATGCAGGATACGACCTATTTTCAGGCCATTACTGAGCAGATGAACACCGGTGGGCGGGCAGCATTGCTGAAAACATTGCTGGAACGGGATATTTCCAAAACCAACATCCGCATCGCACCAAAAACCAGAGCATTACTGCGCCAGAAAGAGGAAAGTTTCTCACCCGTTGAAGCATGGTGGTACGGGAGACTTCAGGAAGGGCAGATTCTTGATACTCCTGATAATTGGGTCAATGAAATCGACAAACGGGCTCTATACCACAATTTTCAGGAGCACATGGATGACCGCTACACCAAGGAAAATAGCTTTCATCCCCGTCTTAAACGCTTAGTACCGACAATCCGTGAGGAAAGGCCGTTAAATGAGTTTGGTCGTCGAACACGAGTGCTCAAGCTACCGCCCCTGAAGGAGTGCCGTTCGAACTTCGAAGCCCATTTGAACCAGAAAGTGGATTGGGAGGAATACTAACCAACAAAATGACCAAAAAACCCCGGGACTGTCCAAGTTACCGGGTTTTTTTATGCTTTCCACTTTTTTATTCCTTCCAGCCACATACTCATATAAAAATATATTTCTATTACTATCTTCTTTTTAATAAATAACCTGGACACTTGGACTCAAAAACTTACAAAAAATTTCCACATCCCCGAATGCTGGCCTTTTATACGTGGCAAGGTCTGGGAGGTAATCCTGCAAGCACCCAGCTCCCCCGAAAGGTGGTTTGTAAGAAACATAAGATGGGGCGCACCGCTTGAACCTACTGAAAAGCCCTTATCAATAGTAACCGTAGAGTCTGGCCAACCGATCCACAACGCCTACCCTTTCCGGCACACTGTCACTACTGCGGTAAAGCTCCAATAACATCTCAGCCAACTGCCCCCGGCAACTGCGCTGCCGATCCCGCTCCGTCTGCTGCCGTACACGCAACTCCGCTATGACCGCCGGATGACTCAGAAGCTTGCCACCCGTAGCATGTGGATTGACCGTTTTATACCCCGCCTTCACCACCGCTTCCGCCAGGGTGGGCTGGATCAGGTATTCATCGACAAAGGCTGACTGCCGCTGGTTTAGTTTCATGAGTGCCTCCCTGCCCTTAATCCCTAGAAAAACCTCAACTTTTTACTATTTTACTGGTTTGAAATTCAAATGTAAGCGGGTAATAGATTCAAATAAATCAAGGTTTTCAACGGGTTGATTGCCGCTTAACCGTACGCGAGCCATTCTGACCATTTGATCTGATTCTGAACTTTATTACCTGTTGAGACTCTAAACTGTGATGGAATCCGATTGGCCCAAAGCGGCTTCCATCAAGAATAAGACGAATATATATTACCAAGGGATTAACCAAAGATGATGCTCTCTCCATATTTTGAGTCAGCCATCAGCGCAGCTGGTGCGCCTATGCTGACTGAAGTCTTTATCTGGACACTGATTGTGGTTCTCATTGCTTCAATTTTCCTTAAAAAAACCGGTAGATTAAACGCCTTCACACTATATGCTCCCACCTTGCTGACCTCCCTTGGCATGCTGGGCACCTTTATTGGTATTGTTGCAGGCCTGTTGGAATTTGATCCCGCCAATATTGATGGCAGCATTGAGCTACTGCTAGCTGGCTTGAAAACCGCATTTATCACCAGTCTGGTTGGGATGCTGTTTTCTATCTTCTTTAAAGGCCTTTCAGCCACCGGGCTTATCAACAGTAAACGGCAAGCAAAACAGCCTGCTGAAGCTATTACCACAGGCCATCTTTACGAGGTAATGCAGCAGCAGGTTGATGCCATTAAGGATTTGAAAAAGTCTATTGGTGGGGATAATGAGAACTCACTGGTTGGGCAGTTTAAGTTGATGCGTTCAGATATTATGGATGGTCAGCGAAATACCGAGCGAGCCCTTAAATTTGCTAACGAGCACCTTCAAAGCCTCAGCGAAACCGCCCACCAGCAACAAAAGAATTTTGCCGATTTTGAACAGCGATTGGTAATCAAACTTCAGGAGTTTGCCGAGATGCTGTCCGAGTCAGCGACCAAGCAAGTGATTGAAGCATTAGAAGATGTCATAAAGGATTTTAATAATAAACTGACTGAGCAGTTTGGGGAGAATTTTAAACAGCTGAATGCTGCTGTTCTGGAGCTGGTCACCTGGCAGGAGAACTATAAGCAACAGCTCAGTGATATGAAAGCCCAATATGATCAAGGCGTTATCGCTATTGAGAAAACAGAGGGTTCAGTTGCCAGTATTGCCGAGAACACAGGCATCATCCCGATAGCCATGTCAGATCTTACACAGGTAATGGAAGTCAACCAGCACCAAATTGAAGAACTGGCCCGACATTTAGACGCTTTTGCTGAAACCAGAGATAAAGCAGTTGAGGCTATTCCCGAAATACAGCAACAAATTACCCATGTACTAGAAGGGGCAAGACAAGCCAGTGACACGATGGCTAAAGGAGTATTGGATAGCACAGAAACGCTTACACAAGGGATTGCAGGCAGTACTCAATCGTTAACAGATTCCATTGCCGGTGGTGTCTCAACCATGTCTGAAACTGTTTCCGGTAGTACTGAGTTATTGAAAACCTCCATTGCTGGCAGTACGCAGAAGTTAGAAGCAGGTATTTTGCAAAGCACAGGTTCATTAGTAACCGCTGTTACAGCAAGTGGCAACACGTTGAAGGATAAGGTTTCTGAAAGTGCAGAATCATTAAAAAACGCCCTGAAACAAAGTTCAGACAACATGGCTGCGGGAGTGAATAGCTCTTCTTCTGATTTAGTCAGTGCGGTTAAAGGTAGTTCCGACAAAATAGCCGAGGGGATTAACTCCAGTATTACTGACTTGATGGAAGCGGTTAAAAACAGTGCGGGGAACATGACCAGTGAAGTGACTACCAGTACAACAGAGCTAGTCAGTGCTGTTAAGAGCAGTTCCGAGACCATGGCAGCAGGGATTAATACCAGCGCGACAGACTTTCTTAGCACAATGAAAGACAGCACTGAGAACATGACAGAAGGAGTGAATGGCAGTGCCAAGGAGTTAGTTAGTGCGGTTAAAAATAGTGCTGAACACATGGTTGCTGGTGTTACTAAATCTTCCGATCACTTGGCCCAATCAGTTGTCGTCAGTGCGGATAATTTGCAAGAAAGAGTCACAAAAAGTGCAGAGAGTTATCAAGCAGCCATTAATGAATCAAGTAAGGCTCTCACTGAACTCACGGGAAATATGTCTGATTACGCAGGCAATATTAATCGAACACTTACTGAATCAACAAACAAAATCAGGGAAGAGAACTCAGAATTGATCAAGCAGTTGCAGACCGGTAACCAAGAGCTTTTAAATGGTTTCCAGCTAACGAAATCGGAGATCGATCAGTTACAAAAGCAACTGGTAAAATCTATTAATGAAGCTGCTCAAGTACAAATTGGAGAATCGCAAAAAGTATTAACTGCTCTGGAGAAAAACATTGAGGACACTGTGAATAAAGCATTAGAGGAAACAGCAAAAGTCATCAAAGGTGAAATAACGGACATCAGCAATGCTACTGCACAACACTGCAATAACGTACTTCAGCAAATGGCTGATGACTTGGTATCAATAACTGGAAAATTCACATCTGATTACAAAAGCTTGGTAGGAGAAATGGATGGTGTGATTCGCTACTGGAAAAACAAGCAGTAACCAGGAACTAAAAAATGAATAATTATCATGATGAACAAGAAGAGAATCACTGGTTATCTGTATCTGATTTAATGTCAGGACTGATGATGGTCTTTCTCTTTATCTCCGTTGCTCTGATGCGAAGCGCTTTTCTTGAAAGAGATAAAATTCGGGAAATTGCTGTTGCCTATCAGGAGAATCAGGTAGCTATCTATCAGGCTCTGCAAACTGAGTTTGAAAACGACCTGCCCAAATGGCATGCAACTATTGATGAGGACACTTTGACCTTTACCTTTCAATCACCAGATGTGTTATTCAAAAATGGTGAAATTGAACTGAGCGACCAATATCAGTCATTGCTTTCAAATTTCTTCCCCAGATATATGAAAGTGCTGACGCCATTTAAAAGCTCCATTAACGAAATCCGCATTGAAGGACACACCAGTAGCATTTGGAATCAATACTCCAGCAAACAGGCTGCGTATTTCAAAAATATGGAACTCTCTCAGGGACGAACTCGCTCAGTACTCGACTATGTCTACAACATCCCCAGCAGCAAGCCCTACCGGCCATGGATAAAAGCCAATATTGCTGCTGTAGGACTCTCATCATCCAAACCCATTCTGGATAAGCGTGGGCAAGAAAATCAGGCTCAGTCACGACGTGTCAGCTTCCGGGTCATTACCAACTCAGATATCCAGATCAAACGCATTCTGGGAGAAAGTGAATGAGCCAGCCAATGAATATTCAAGTTAATCTCTCCGACTTGCGTGCAGCAGCCGAGCAAATGGGGGCGGAAAAACGGCGGCATGACTTGGGGGCTGGGGATGATACAGCCATTCAACTTGAACGCGCCGAAGGTATTGAAATAAGCCTTGCTGACCTTGAAACCAGAGAAGGCCTGTTGCACTACAAGGACATGCAAGTCGTTCTGTTCATACCCGATCATAGCCGACGACAGGGCTTCTTTGAAAAAGCAGTTGACGACGGCTCAAAAGGGAACAAATATCACATTGGGCAATGCCAAAAACTGGATGAAATGAAGAGGAATAATAGATTAGAGCGTTACTCAATCAGTCGAAATCCCGACGGGCAATTTGAAATATATGGTTTTGATCGTAGTGGTGAGCAGATAAAGGACGTTGTCGAACTCAACGTGTGCCAGTATTGTCTTTCACTACTTAATTATAAAGGTGCTGCTGAATCATCAAGACGACGATGGGAAGTTGTGGGGGAGTTCGATATTAACGAGTTTTTTGCTAGTCACAGCTCTCTATTCAAATATCTTCCCGGAAACATAAGCCAACGCGATATTGGCTATACCAAGGACTGGGAAGAGATTTCAGCCAAAACCAGAAAACGAGCCAACTACATATGCAAAAGCTGTAAGGTAAAACTCTCTGATAATAAGAATCTTCTGCACACCCACCACATCAATGGCGTAAAAAGTGACAACTCGCACAATAACCTTGAAGTACTTTGTGCCGACTGCCACCGTAGACAGCCTTGTCACCAATGCATGCACGTTTCTCACTCAGATATTCAATTGATCAACCGGCTAAGACGAGAACAGGGCATCATTACAAGTAACTTAAGCTGGGATGATGTATTTAGATATGCTGATCCAGCAATCCATGGTCCGCTTAGTCATGCCCGCAGTCAGGGATATGCGCCACCGATGGTGAGCTTCGAATTATCTGACAGTCAAGCGAACGTTATAGGGGAATTAGGAGCAGCCTGGCCAGATAGGATGTATGGGATCTACATTAACAACCCACCGTCAAAACTGCATGGCTGGGTATTCCATAGCATTCTTGAGGCTCTCGAATACTTTAATGGGTAATGTCAGCTATATTCTCTGACACCAGTTGACTCAATGCCCAATAAGAGAGGTACCAATGCTCAGAAACAGCACCGGCGGATCAAGCAAATTGCTTACGTCCCCCCTTACGCCCCCCTCGCCACCAGAAACAAAAAAGCCCGAAGCATTCACTAACGCTTCGGGCCTTGAAATATATGGCGCTCCCAGGTGGATTCGAACCACCGACCTGCCCCTTAGGAGGGGGCCGCTCTATCCAGCTGAGCCATGGGAGCCTGCTGACTACGGCCTTGGGATACCAAGGCATATGCATAATCCGAGCGATTCGAAGCGTACTTCATTCACAAAGGATGATCAAGCCTTGGATTTTCAGGTTTTTTTTGACGAATATTTCGCGGAATAGCTTATGGGCTATCTTTCTCAGGAAAGACTATTTCAAGCTGACGCTCAAAGGCCAGCATTTTATCGGCGAGGCGTTCACTGTTAACCATTAACTGGCCGTCAAGATAAGCTTGGCGTAACCGGCTGACTTTGTCTTCAGTGGTGTTGATAACAAAGCTGATTCTCTTCTCGGAGCCTTCTAACTTCTCACTTGACTCTCGATGATTCTTAACCATGTTCACTCCTTGAACGGTAAAAAAAAATAACATGTTGTGGTGACGAGTCGGAAATATTGTCACCTCTCGGGCAACCTGTCTACCCATCATTTGCATAGTTTTAGTACTCAAGTTTCATACCAATTCTACCCTTTGCTTTGCTTTCATAATGTTAGCAAAAAAAGCACGCTTAAATTTTTTTTTACTCTCTGTGACGCTGCACCAGAATATGCCGATGGATACACTTCAGTGTCATTGAGTTAGCAAAATCACATGGGAACAAGGTAGAATAATTTACCAGGAGAGTTCAGATTTTGCTGATCTCGGAATTGCTGTAAACCGCTTATCGCGATATAAGATAAACGTTAATCGTCACCCCATTCAGTAGGCAGTAGGGAATAAACGTGGTTAAGTCACTACAGGCTCTGTTGACATAAAGCCTCGTTAAAAATCAATTAAGGAATCAAGCGTGTGAATCATTCTCCTGCGACTATCGTTCAATCAGTAGTCGTAACGATGCTGATGCTGTTACCCGTTCTGGCGACCAGCTCAGAGCCCATCTCCTATGATGATCCGCTGGAACGCTGGAACCGCAAGGTGTTCAAGTTTAATGACACTGTGGATACTTACGCCCTGAAGCCGGTAGCCAAAACCTATAACTACGTTACCCCAAACCCGGTACAAACACTGGTCAGTAACTTTTTCAGCAACCTGGGTGAATTCCGTAATATTACCAGTGCCGGCATCCAGCTCAAAGGACAGGACGCACTGGTTTCATCAGAACGCCTGCTCATCAACTCTACCGCAGGCATTCTCGGTTTGATTGATGTAGCAACAGCCATGGGTCTTGATAAACGCTACAGTGACTTCGGGCTGGCCTTTGCTCACTGGGGAGCCCCTTCAGGCCCTTATCTGGTGCTGCCCATGTTTGGTCCGGGTACAGTGCGATCCGGAGCCGGTCTGGTTCCCGATGCATTAACCAACCCGGTGACCTGGCATAAACCTGAGCGTGACCGCTGGATTGTCGGTGGCATTGATATCATCAATAGCCGCGCCCGGCTTCTGGATGCGGAAGAACTGATCCTCGGCGACCGCTACACCTTTATCCGGGATACTTATTTACAAAGACGGGAATATTTAATCACAGGCCAGCAACCTGAAGATGATTTTTAAAGAAACCAATAAGATAGACAACCAGCAAAAAATAGCTGTAGCCTTCAACAGCAATTAATCAAAGCAAACACATTAACTTGCCAAGACTCCCGCTTGCAGCCAAGCCAGGTTGGGAGTACTTTTCCTTTAATTGTACATTTTAATGTGGTTTTTTATCCGAATGTATCGGGCTCAGGCAGGTTCTTATCATCTCTTTACTTTGCAGGTGTATCCATGACCGGCAGTACCATTCTGGTCATCGATGATGACACCATTGTACGCGAAAGCATTGTTACCTATCTAAAGGGAAGTGGCTTTAAAGCCCTTGAAGCTGAGAATGGCCAGCAGGGTCTCCATATTTTTCGTGAACACCGACCTGACTTAATTCTGTGTGACTTGCGTATGCCGATAATGGATGGCCTGACCATGCTAAGTCAGGTTCGCAGTGAGACCAGCGATATTCCATTTATTGTAGTTTCTGGCGCTGGCGTCATGACCGATGTCGTTGAAGCCCTGCATCTCGGCGCCAGTGATTTTCTGGTTAAACCCATCGTTGATCTGGAAGTCCTGGAATACGCCATCAACCGGGCTCTGGAAAAAGCGCAGTTACTCATGGAAAACAAGCGTTATCGCGCCAGCCTTGAAAAAGCGAACAACTCACTGAAAAGCAGCCTGACATTGCTAGAGGAAGACCAGAAAGCCGGACGTCAGGTGCAGATGAATATGCTCCCCGGGCAACCATTGGAATTCCAGGGTTTCAAGGTTGACCACAACATTATCCCCTCGCTGTATTTGAGTGGTGACTTTGTTGATTATTTTACCCTGAATGATCACAGTTTTGCTTTTTACCTGGCGGATGTTTCGGGGCACGGAGCTTCTTCTGCGTTTGTGACGGTCCTGTTAAAACACATGTCCATTAGCCTGCTCCAGGACTACCACGCCCATGGCGGTAAAATCCGGGTTAAGCCTTCACATGTTCTGAATTATATTAACCTCAGTCTGCTGAAAACCGGTCTGGGCAAGCACGTCACAGTCTTTGGAGGCATCGTTAACACTCGGGATCAAACGTTAACGTATTCTTTTGGTGGACACTTCCCATTACCCATCATTGCACAGGGAAAGGAAGTTCGCTTTCTCGAAGGTAAAGGCCTTCCCGTTGGCTTATTTGAAGATGCCGTGTATGAAGACGCCATTATAGACTTGCCTCAGCAATTCAGCTTAACTATCCTATCGGACGGTATTCTTGAGGTTTTGCCCCAGAAAAGCCTCAAAGAAAAGGAAGATTATTTACTATCGGTTATCAGAGAAGGAGCCGACACGGTAGCAGCACTGACAGAGAAACTGGGGCTTGATGGTAATCAGGAAGCACCTGATGATATTGCCATGCTGATACTGGCTCGAAACTGATCATGAATCCTGGAAAAATACAGTTTGCCGAAAGTGAGGGTACTTACGTACTCAAACTGATCGGAGAAGTGCGACTTACCCTGTGTTCCAGCCTGGAGACTTTCCTTCAGGCCATGTTTGAGGAACCAGAGTTTCGCTCTGTTATTGTTGACCTGTCTGAAGCAGAAACCATTGACAGCACTTCACTTGGCCTGCTTGCCAAACTGTCCATTATGGCCAGAAAGCAGATAAACCAGCGCCCTGTTCTACTATCTCCACAACCTGACATTACCCGAATTCTGATGAGCATGGGTTTTGAGCGGATTTTCGTTATTGTTGAAGATGATGGAAACCATACGAATGACTATCGGGAAATTGAGTGTAGCGACAGTTGTGAGGAATCCACTCATGCCCGCGTACTTGATGCCCATAGAGTTCTAATGAGCCTGAATGAGAATAATCGTATAGCCTTCTGCGATCTGGTCAAACAACTGGAGCACTGCAGGCAGCCGGAGACTACTTGATGACACTCAATCGGCAAACGTCTAAACAGGGAAAAATGACTCAATTTACGATACCCGGTGAGAAGCATTGTTGTTGATTATATTTTGTTCTACAACAACGAGAGATTGCATTCACACCTGGATTAAATGAGTCCGGTGGATTTTGAATAACAGGAATTGAGAACAGCGGCTTAACTTGTGTCCATTTTTACTTGACCACTACAAGCCACGATAGTTCGATAAGACAGTTGTTTTGCTCTCAACCCGGCATCAAATAAATACACAATTACATGTAAAATTTTCAACCCATTGATTTCACTGGTCGGCGTAGAGAGATTCGAACTCCCGACCCTTTCGTCCCGAACGAAATACGCTACCAGCACTACACGCTGAAGCCATTGCTATTCTAGACATGCAGAGAAACCTGTCAATGTGACAAGAGAAAAGTCAGTGAAACTTTACAAGGAGAAATAAGAAAGGAAAGTTGGTCGGGGTAGAGAGATTCGAACTCCCGACATCCTGCTCCCAAAGCAGGCGCGCTACCAGACTGCGCTATACCCCGTTAAACGACAGCTATCATATTGTTTTTGACTGATAAGTCAACAGCCAGAGTATAAATAATGACTATTTTTTATACTTATCGGCTAAAAGGCGCTGATAGAGTTTAGCCATTGGCTGGTCAAACAGAACGAATACTACCTTGTGGGGGAACCCATGATCACTTAACCACTGCCACACCTCATTCAAGGCAATACTGGCGGCTTCCTGATGTGGATAACCATAAACACCGCAACTGATGGCGGGAAAAGCTATGGACTCCAGTTGTCTGTTTGATACTTCCTCAAGGGCATTACGGTAACAGGAACGAAGCAGGTCAGGTTCACCTGCACTTCCACCCTGCCAGATAGGGCCGACCGCATGCAAGATATACTTTGAAGAGAGGTGAAATGCAGGAGTTACCCGCACCTCACCGGTTGGACAGCCACCGATTTCCCGGCAGGCGGCCAGAAGCTCAGGTCCCGCAGCGCGATGAATAGCTCCATCGACGCCACCTCCGCCCAGCAGACCACTGTTTGCCGCATTGACAATAGCATCCACAGCCATTTTGGTAATGTCGCCCTGGATGATGTCAATGCGCTCTTTCATGGTTTTGCCTCGTTTACTTTGAATCCCTCAGCTTACGACACTTCTTCAGTGTTTCAGCAATAAGGAATGCCAGTTCCAGCGCCTGGTCAGCATTCAACCGTGGGTCACAATGAGTATGGTAGCGGTTGCCCAGGTGATCTTCGGTGACCGCATGAGCACCACCAACACATTCGGTCACATTCTGTCCGGTCATCTCAAAGTGGACACCACCAGCATAGGTTCCTTCCGCCCGGTGAACAGCAAAGAACTGTTCAACCTCCGCAAGGATTTTAGCCACTTCACGGGTTTTATAGCCACTGCTGGCTTTGTAGGTATTCCCGTGCATCGGGTCACAACTCCAGAGCACATTCCTCCCTTCCCGTTGAACGGCTTTAAGCAGAGGTGGCAGACCTTTCTCTACATTGTCAGCTCCCATACGAACGATGACGTTCAACTTGCCGGGAATGTTTTCCGGGTTGATCAGGTCAATCAGGCGAATCAGGTCATCCGGCGGCAGAGTTGGACCGGCCTTCAAACCAATGGGATTTTGTATGCCACGGATAAATTCCACATGGCCACCATCCACCTGACGGGTGCGGTCACCAACCCAGAGCATATGGGCAGAACAGTCATACCAGTCGCCAGAAAGACTGTCACGACGGGTTAACGCCTGCTCGTAAGGGAGCAATAATGCTTCATGAGAGGTATAAAACGCGGTCTCACGAATGGTGGATGAGTTCTCTGAAGAAATGCCACAGGCTCTCATAAAGTCCAGGGTTTCATCAATCCGGTCGGCCATATGTCGGTACTGATCGGACTGTGGACTATGGGAAACAAAGTCCAGGTTCCAGGCATGAGCCTGTTCAAGAGATGCCAACCCGCCCTGGGCAAAAGCACGAAGCAGGTTCAATGTTGATACAGACTGATTATAGGCCTGCAGCATTCTTTGTGGATCTGGTTCTCGGGAGGCCTGGGTAAATTCAGTACCGTTAATAATATCGCCGCGATAAATAGGCAGTTCAACACCATTAATGGTTTCACTGCCCGTGGTTCTTGGCTTGGCAAACTGACCCGCTAAACGCCCCACTTTGATCACCGGACAGGCTGCCCCAAAGGTGAGCACCACAGCCATCTGCATCAAAACTTTAAAGGTATCCCGAATATTGTTGGCAGAAAACTCACGGAAGCTCTCTGCACAGTCACCACCCTGCAGTAAAAAAGCTTTGCCTTCAGTGGCTTCTGCCAGACGGTTTCTCAATTCATTCACTTCACCTGCAAACACCAGTGGTGGCATTGCAGCAAGTTCCCGCTCAACCCGGCTCAATTTTTCCTGGTCGGGATATTCTGGAAGCTGGAGCAGCGGCATACGTCTCCAGCTATCAACACTCCATGAATTCATTCAGTCACCAGCTCTTTCACACACTTTAAAAACGGCCATTCTACCTGAATAAAATCATCAAGGCTCTGACGTTATTCCCAGCAATAAAATATGAAAAATGCTCAGTTGAAAAAAATGCAACGAACGCAACAAGCCTTGCCCTGTGCGGGTCTTTTGGTCGCAATAATACAATCATTTCTCTATTTTCAAAGTAATGATTGTATTTAGGACTTGCATAAAGGCAGCTTGAGCCTTGGATCATAACAACGAATGTTGCGCTCGTTGCGGTTTTAATCAAGAGAGCATTACCACTGACTAACCAATGATGCAGCTTTATAGACAGCGTCTTTTTTTGTTATAAGTTCTACCCAGACGACAATACGTAACTATACTAACAACCATGAATTTTTCACTGCCTTCCATGATCACCATTAAATCCGGCAAAATTATGATGTGCCGGAGGGGGGATCGTGGATAGCTGAAAAGCAAAAACGAGCCCCCGCACCCTAACCGGTCCGGGGGCTTTTTTATGTTTACCCCACTGAAAGGAACAAGAGCGTGAACGAACTGAACCTCCGGCTCATCACTACAAATGACCCAAATGCTCTGGAACAGGTTCTCCAATGCAGCAGCGAGAATGGGCTGCACCTGAAAAGTTTTTCAGCCGAACTGAACCCACAAAAAGATCAGTATGAAATAAATATGTGCGTATCTGGCTTTTCCAGCCAGCACCAGATTGTTGGCAGGCTGGCTCAGCAGGAGTACATCCGTGAGCTGAGCCCGGTTAAGTCCCGCGGATTACTCTGAATGATGAATGACTATTGACCCCTGGCGATTGGATGCCCGGGGTCTGTAATCCATTCACTCCACGATCCGGGATAAAGCGTTGCGCCTGACAAGCCAGCATACTCCATGGCAAAAATATTGTGGCACGCGGTAACTCCGGAACCACAGTAGAAGACCGGCCGGGAATCTTCGCCAATCAGCGAAGTCAATATTTCTCGCAGGTTATCCGCAGACAGAAAGCGGCCATCTTCATCCAGATTCTCGGTAAATGGCCGGCATACCGCACCGGGAATATGGCCAGCAACAGGATCCAGTGATTCCTCATCACCACGGAAGCGCTCATAAGCCCTGGCATCAATCAGCTTATGTAGCTGACCGTTTCCTTCTGATTCCATTTCAACAAGCAAGTCTTCTGCAGAAACCACCGGCATATATCCCGTTGAAAATCGGTGCTGACTTTCAGGCCTTTTTGGAATATCCGCTGTTACCGGATAACGACCGGCAAGCCAGGCTTTCATGCCGCCATGCAATATTTTGACCTGAAAAACACCCGCCCAACGGAGTAACCACCAGGCCCTCGCTGCCATGGCATGACTGCCATCGTCGTAAACCACAACCTGTGATTGCTCATCAATACCCCACGACCTGAGGGTAGCCAGCCAATCTTCCGGTTCGGGCAGTGGGTGCCTTCCGGTTTTGCCCGGAACAATAAGGCCTGAGAGATCCTCTTCAAGGTTCCCATAGGTAGCACCGGGAATATGACCCTGCAGATACATCACCCGCCCCTGTTTGGGTTCAGCAAGGCTGAACCGGGCATCCAGCAGAATCAGGTGCTCATCTTTCAACAGGGTTGCCAGCATCTCCGGCTCAATCAACAAGGGCATCTGGCAGGCTCCATTAACACATTATTATGAAAGAATTATGACGATGAAACACCGCCTCCACACAGTAAAAAAACGGCGATGGCTTTGCAAGAAGTCTTGATAGAACTGGAAAGATGTCAAACAGAAGGCAAAAAAAAACCCACCAGGTCAACTGGTGGGCTCACATCCATGTGAAAAGTGCATCCATGCACGATTTACGTTATCAGCCCACTATCTATGGCAACAGCAGCGATCACGCTGAACAACGTGAGATATTTCTCACACGACCTTTATTGTTCAGTGGGCGACTTGTCGACAATCTTGTCATTGCGAATGACTTTTTCCGACAACAGATCAGTCAGCTCCCCATTTTCCGGCTCCACGAGGATAATTCGGGTTTCATCAGATGGCTCATCAAAACCTACTTCAGGATACTCTGTAACCTCTTTAACTGAAGCGTCTGAGGTTACGTCCTCAACAGGCACAATATCCGTAACGGGCAACGCTACAGGTCTGTCATTCCCGGCATAGAAAGTGGCATAGAAAAACCAACCTGCCACACCGATGGCCAGCAGCATTGCTACCAAAACTGCAATTGTCTTTTTACTCATACCCACCCTCAACAACGGCTATTGCCTGTTGGAAATTTAAACGGAGCCAAAGCCCCGTCCGAGCAGTTTATTGCATTCTCACGACCCGGGTTGTATTTCCCTGAGTCAATATCTTTACCTGATCACCCACCTGTAAAGGGGCTCTTGGATCAGCCTCCTGAACCACCGAAATATAGTTACCCGTGTCGAGTCGAATGGTCATTTCAACACCCTGCTGCGTGGTCAGCTCTTTTTCAGCCATATTACCCAGTACGCCACCGGCAACACCACCGAGAATCGCAGCAATATCACTGCCTTTACCACCACCAAGAGTTGAGCCGGCAATACCACCAATAGCTGCACCAGCGACAGTGCCTACAGCCCCTTCGGTTCCTTCCAGCTTGACGTTCTGCAGCTCTGTAATCGTACCAAAGCTCACCTGCTGAATGCGGCGGGCATCTCTACTGGAGTAAGTTGTACCCGTGCTGTCGGTCATACAGCCTGACAGAAAAACCATAAAAGTGATGGGCAATATGGCCCAGTAGCTTCTCACACTCATTACTTCAACTCCTTAAATCTGTGCGGCTATAGTACCTGATCCCGGAGAAGCTTGTGATATGAACCCTATTTCCAAACGGTAAAATTTGGCTAAGCTTTTTATCAATGATTCTGCAGGCCAGCTGAAGATTGTTTTAAAGTCCCACCCATTCCCAAACAAAAAAAGCTGATTTTCCGAGAAGAAAAACCAGCTTTATTTAACATAGAAAATAGCGCTTTCCCGTTAACCCACCCAAACCCGGGCATTTCGGAACATTCTCATCAGCGGAGCATCTTCACCCCAGTGATCGGGATGCCAGCTGTTCTGAACGGTACGGAATACCCGTTCAGGGTGCGGCATCATAATGGTCACCCGACCATCGGTAGAAGTGAGGCCGGTGACCCCCTGTACCGAACCATTGGGGTTGTATGGGTAACGATTGGTGGGTTTACCCTGGTTATTAACAAACTTCAATGCCACCTGACCACTGGCAGCCAATCGCTCAATATGTGATGGGTCCGCAAACTCTGCATGCCCTTCCCCATGAGCAACGGCAATAGGCATTCGGGCACCTTCCATCCCCTGGAAGAAGATCGAACGGCTCTTCTGCACTTCAACCATGGCTAACCGGGCCTCAAACTGCTCAGACTGGTTACGAACAAAGTGTGGCCAATACTCAGCACCGGGAATCAGGTCATGGAGGTTGGAAAGCATCTGGCAACCGTTACATACGCCCAGGGCAAAGCTGTCCCGGCGATCAAAGAAACGGGCAAACTGATCACGGGCCTGCTCATTAAAGAGAATGGACTTGGCCCAACCTTCCCCTGCACCCAGGACATCCCCATAAGAGAAACCACCACAGGCGACCAGGCCTTTAAACTCATCCAGAGTCCTGCGACCGGAGAGGATGTCACTCATGTGTACATCCACGGTCTTGAAACCAACCCGATCAAAAGCGGCAGCCATTTCCACCTGACCATTGACGCCCTGCTCACGCAGAATCGCCATGGCGGGTCGCACACCGGTGTTAATGTAAGGAGCTGCTACATCCACGGAAATATTGTAAGGCAGCGAGACATGCAGGCCCTCATCACGATCATCCAGAAGGTTGTCATACTCCTGTTGTGCACACTCAGGGTTATCACGTAATGCCTGTATCCGGAAACTGGTTTCCGCCCACCACCGCTGGAACTTGACGCGGCTTTCGCTCACCAGTTCAGCACCATTGAACCGGAAAGTAATCCGCTGATTATCAGCCAGCCTGCCAATAGCATGGGAGCAGGAAGCCAGACCATGCTGGGCCAGAATATCCTTAACCGCACCCTTATCACTGTGGCGAATCTGAACGACAGCACCCAGTTCTTCATTAAACAGGGCTGGAATCACCATGGACTTGTTGCCAGCCAGTTTATCCAGGTCAATGGCAATACCGGTATGGCCAGCAAAAGTCATTTCAACCAGTGTGGTGAACAGACCGCCATCAGAGCGGTCATGATAGGCCAGCAACAGGTCTTTCCCCATCAACTCCTGAATGGTATTAAAGAACGCTTTCAGATCTTCCGGAGAGTTCACATCCGGAGCCGTATCACCCACCTGACCATAGACCTGGGCCAGCGCAGAGCCTCCCAGACGGTTATGATCCCGGCCAAGGTCAATCAACAGCAGGTCGGTATCTCCCTGGTCAGTGCGAAGCTGTGGTGTCAGTGTCTTGCGAATATCCTGAACGGTCGCGAACGCGGTGATGACCAAAGACAGTGGTGAGGTAACACTCTTGTCTTCACCATTTTCCTGCCACTGAGTTCGCATGGACATGGAATCCTTACCCACTGGAATCGCAATACCCAATGCCGGACACAGCTCCATGCCCACCGCTTTCACGGTATCAAACAGGTTTTCATCTTCACCCGGGTGACCCGCAGCAGCCATCCAGTTTGCTGACAGTTTGATATCCCCGATTTTCTCAATGCGGGCAGCCGCAATGTTGGTGATGGCCTCACCAACCGCCATACGACCAGAAGCGGGTGCATTGATCAGGGCAACGGGAGTGCGTTCTCCCACAGCCATGGCCTCACCGGTGTAACCCTCAAAAGCAGTTGCAGTGACCGCACAGTCAGCGACAGGCACCTGCCAGGGACCCACCATCTGGTCACGATTAACCAGACCGGTAATGGTTCGGTCACCAATGGTAATCAGGAAATTTTTACTGCCTACCGATGGCAGCTTCAACACCCGCTCCATGGCTTCACGAAGGCTGACATCATCAAGATCAAGGGCATCCCGTGTAAATGGCTGGCGCTTGATTTCCCGATGCATTTTGGGTGGTTTACCCAACAGTACATCCAGCGACATATCCACAGGATGATTGTTGAAGTGACTGTCATCCAGCAGTAGCCGTGGTTCTTCAGTGGCTTCACCCACCACCGCATAAGGGCAACGTTCCTGCTGACAGATTTCCTCAAACCGGGAAAGATCCTCAGCCGCCACCGCCATAACATAGCGTTCCTGGGATTCATTACACCAGAGTGCCCGCGGAGACATGCCCGGTTCATCATTATTGATGGCCCGCAGCTGAAAGTGGCCGCCCCGACCACCATCACTCACCAGTTCAGGCAGCGCATTGGAAAGACCGCCGGCACCCACATCGTGAATAAAGGCAATAGGGTTTTTGTCACCCTGCTGCCAGCAACGGTCGATCACCTCCTGACAGCGACGCTCCATTTCCGGGTTATCCCGTTGCACACTGGCAAAATCCAGATCTTCCTGGCCTTCACCGGACGTCATTGAAGAAGCCGCTCCGCCACCCAGGCCGATCTGCATGGCAGGACCGCCCAGTACAATCAGCCTGGCACCTACCGGAATATCACCTTTTTCAACATGCTCAGCCTTAATATTGCCAAGGCCACCCGCCAGCATGATGGGTTTGTGATAGCCGCGAACTTCATAGCCCTTTGCACCTTTTACCAGGGCTTCGAAGGTTCGAAAATAGCCACAGAGATTCGGACGACCAAACTCATTATTAAAGCCGGCACCACCCAGTGGACCATCAAGCATGATATCCAGTGGCGAAACAATCCTCTCGGGTTTGCCATAATCCTGCTCCCAGGGCTGCTCGTAGCCCGGTATTTTCAGATTGGATACCGTGAAACCGGTCAGGCCAGCCTTGGGTTTTGAACCTTTACCAGTCGCGCCTTCATCACGAATTTCACCACCAGAACCGGTTGCAGCACCAGCCCAGGGAGCAATTGCCGTTGGATGGTTATGGGTTTCCACCTTCATGAGGATATGGATATCTTCCTCATTAAAGCCATATTCCCGACTGTTGGTTTCTGGGTAAAAACGCTTTGAATGGAAACCTTCAATAACAGAGGCATTATCTGTATAAGCTGATAACACCCCTTCACCGTGCATCGCGTGGGTATTACGGATCATCTTGAACAGGGAAAGATCCTGCTCTTCACCATCAACAGTCCAGGTGGCATTAAAAATCTTGTGTCGACAGTGTTCGGAGTTCGCCTGGGCAAACATCATCAACTCGACATCAGTGGGATCTCTTTTCAGCTTCTCGTAGCTGTCCACCAGGTAATCAATTTCATCGCCTGCCAGTGCCAGGCCAAGGGACTGGTTTGCAACAACCAGCGCCTCTCTGCCGCCCTCCAGAACAGAAACAGTGGTCATTGGAGCAGGTTCGGATTCAGCAAACAGACGGGGGATATCGCTCTCATCACGGAGTACTGCCTGGGTCATCCGGTCATGCAACATTTCAGCAATCAGGCCTTCCTGATTTTTAGAAAGCTGAGCATCAGCAAAAACAACAAACCGAATACCTCGCTCAATACGCTGGATCATGCTGAGGCCACAGTTATGGGCAATATCCGATGCCTTACTGGACCAGGGAGAAATGGTACCGGGACGGGGAACCACCAGAAATTCTGTCTGAGAGGCAGAACCTTCGGGCTCTGTCTGTTGAATCTTGGGTCCATAAGTCAGAAGCCTGGCCAGAATATCGGCCTGTCGGTCATTTAACTCTCTGTCACTCAACGACTGAGTTTTGACATAATGCTGGAATTCAGCAACAACACAGGAAATCTCTGGCACTCTGCTCTGCAACTGAGCAAGCAGCTTTTGACTGCGGAACTGGGAAAGTGCAGGGGCGCCACGCAGTATCAGCATGTTCTGGTCTGTCCTCGGGCCTGATTAAAGCGTTAAGCAATGAGGAGCTACAGCCCGGATGAGCAAATAATAAGCATCAGGAAGCCCGCATAAATGGCCACTTCCTGATTGGATTACAAGCCAGTCCTTATGCTACAGCCTCTCAACTCAGGGGGATGATTAAAAGCTGCCTATATTAATCGAAACCCGCCTTCGGAAACCAGCAGTCACGGGGTATTTATTGCGCTATTTATCAAGAAAAGGCTTCTTTCTTCTCTCTTCACGAACCTGTTGCCGTCGAAAACGAAAAAAATCGCTGATCATCGCACTGCATTCTTCCTGAAGGACGCCACCAGTAACCTCAACCCGATGATTCATCTGGGGCTGCTCAAGTACCCTTGCCGCACTATCGATAGCACCTGCCTTGGGCTCGGTAGCCCCATAAATCAGACGCCGGATTCGACTATGGACTATCGCCCCGGCACACATGGTGCAGGGCTCCAGCGTCACGTAAAGATCACAATCCACCAGCCGGTAGTTCCCGATGGCTGCAGCGGCAGACTGGAGTGCCAGAATTTCGGCATGAGCAACCGGGTTACAGGAAGAAATCGGCTGATTACAGGCTCGAGCAATGATCTGACCATCTTTAACCACCACCGCTCCAACAGGCACTTCACCCATTTCACGGCCTTTATCAGCCTCCAACAGGGCTTCTTTCATCCAGAAAACATCATCAATCACAAACTATTCACCAGACCAGATATTGATAATCTTCAATTATTTTGTATCTTGAAGGAATGATCCCGGCTTTGCATCCGTTAATTCTGCAAAGATTTTGAGCTTTTATGAAATCCACCTGTCTGCCGATTAAAACTATGGAATTTTTTTACATACGGAATGTCTGAGCTATATATAGTGTCTAAGCTATAAATAGATTATCAAAAATAAATTGCTCAATTATGAAAAATAAATCAGTGGAGGGAAGGACCTGATGTCTTTCAAGCAGAATGTAGAACAGCATCTACAACACTTTGCCCAGAGCATCGGTCTGGGAGAGCTCAAGTTAAACGAACATGACGCCTGCGGGCTGTGTTTTGACGATACCTTAATCGTCAACATGGAATACCTGGAGGATGATGAAGCCCTGGTATTTGTCGCTTCTGTTCGGCCAATGGATGCTCATGATTCAACCAAGACTGAACTCTTTGAAAAAATGCTTTCTCTGAATCTCCAGCATCACAGTATGCAGGGAGCATTCCTGGCATTAAACCATGACAAAACTGAAGTTCTGTTAATTCGTTCTCTGCAGGCTTCCTGTGACTACGGCTTATTTGAATCAACACTGGAAAAGTTTGTGAACACCCTTGAATGGTGTGTCAGCGAGCTGGACCAGGCAAAACAGGATCAACCCATAACACCCAAAACACCACCCCGTCCACAAAATGGTCCCGGAGGTCCCGGTGGCCCTGGCGATATGGGTATGATGGTTTAATTACTTGAATCTTCGATAATAAAGAAGGGTTTCTCCAACCCTTCTTTTCTTTCCCCCCCTCCAGTCTGCCTTCACTTATTTATCACTGCCATTTCAGCTCGAAACCATCAGGCCGACACTATATAGGAAGAAGCCGGTGCTGGCTTAATGCCAAGGGTAATCATCAAGTTTCCAGCTTCGTCTTGAGTAGAAGCACTATACTCCGTCGCGTCTGGATAAAAACGCAAAACAGACAAGAATAAGAAGTGCTGGCCATTCCAGCCATGAAAATGGGATGGATCTCAATAGCGGCATTTCCAGAGTAAAAAAATAATGGAGGCATCAAGTTGGCTCAAGCATTTAACTACCTGACCACGGCACTTCAGGGAACTGTTGAGGGCAGCAGGCTGGTTGATATTCGTGGACGTGTCACTGAGGTGCGGGGCATGATCATTAAAGCAGCTGTGCCTGGTGTCAAAATTGGCGAGCTTTGCCAGCTGGTATCCCCTGACAACCCTGATGACAATGACCGGAATTCTTATGCTGAAGTAGTCGGCTTCCAGGGGCATGAAACGGTACTTGCTCCACTGGGAGAGATCATGGGGATCTCCTCAACCACCGAAGTAATTCCAACCGGAAAAGTGCATCATGTCGCTGTCGGCCCTCACCTTTTAGGTCATGTTCTGGATGGCATGGGAAACCCCTTAAATCCGGAAGCATTTAATGGTATTGAGCCTGAAGCTCACTACCCTGTGTATGCAGATGCACCCGATCCAATGACCCGCCGGATTATTGATCATCCAATTCCGCTGGGTGTTAAGGCGATTGACAGCGTCCTGACCTGTGGTGAAGGTCAGAGAATGGGTATTTTCGCTGCCGCTGGTGGTGGTAAGAGTACCTTGCTGTCCATGCTGGTTAAGGGTGCGGAAGTCGATGTCACCGTTCTCGCCCTGATCGGTGAGCGGGGACGTGAATTACGGGAGTTTATTGAACATGACCTTGGCCCTGAAGGGATAAAGAAATCGGTCATTATTGTAGCCACTTCTGACAAATCCTCCATGGAACGTTCTAAGGCGGCTTATACCGCTACAGCGGTTGCAGAATACTTTCGGGATAAAGGCAAACGTGTACTTCTGTTGATGGACTCTGTCACTCGCTTTGCCCGAGCCCAGCGGGAAATCGGTCTGGCGGCTGGAGAGCCACCAACCCGCCGTGGCTTCCCGCCTTCCGTATTTGCGACCTTACCCAAGCTGATGGAGCGCTCAGGCATGTCGGATGTCGGCTCGATTACGGCATTTTATACCGTACTGGTTGAAGGCGATGATATGACAGAGCCAGTGGCGGATGAGACCCGCTCAATTCTGGATGGACATATTATTTTATCCAGAAAACTGGCTTCTGCCGGCCAGTTCCCCGCCATTGATGTTCTGGCCAGCGCCAGCCGGGTCATAACGGCTATAGCTACAGAAGAACACCGTGCAGCGATAACAAGGCTGCGCACATTGATGGCCAAATACGAAGAAATCGAGTTACTGGTCAAAGTGGGCGAATACAAACAGGGAACCGACCCTGTTGCCGATGAAGCCATACACAAGATTGACATGATAAGGACATTCCTGAAGCAGAGAACCGATGAACTGATGCCGTTTGATCAAACCATCCAGCAACTTCAGCAAATCGCAGGTTACTGACAGAATGCTTAAGGACCTGCTGAAAGTTAAAAAAATCCGCGAAGAATCTGCGGATCGAGAGGTCAAGCGTTGTCAGCATGAACTTGACCTGGCACAGCAGGAGGTTGAAAAGCGCAAGCAGGAAGTCGAACAGCGCAAGCAGAAACTGCAAGAATATATTACATGGCGCAGTCAAGAAGAGCAGCGTCTATACGATAATATTATGAACACCAATGTTCAGCAGCATGATCTGGATATGCTGAAACAGAAAGTTGCCATGTTGCGCGAGAAAGACGCGTCAATGGAACAGGAAATCTCTGAAGCAGAGCAGCGGGTGGTAGAAGCAGAACAACAGGTGGCAGAAGCAGAGCAGATTCTTGAGGCGGCCAGGCAGAAACATTACAAAGCCAGAATTGCCGTCGAGAAATTCGGAGAGTTCTGCAAAGTACAGGATGAAGAGGATGAAAAAGAAGTCAAACGTCTTGAAGACCTGGAAATGGAAGAGTTTACCGTCAAATCCAAGGAATAGGAGCCAATAATTATGTCGACAGAAGGCCTTAACCAAAGCGGTAGCTCTCAACCAGCTCCTCCGTCTCAACCGCAGGACTATAACCAGCAGAGCCGTAAAGTTTCAGAAAGGCAGGCCGGCGACTTTGCTGACCGGATGACAAAAGAGAAACGGGAAAAAGAAAAAAAGGCCGGTGGAGATAAAAAAGACCAGAGCCTTGAGAGTCTGGTTGCCGAGCGCAGCAAAAGTTCAAAAGGTGCTGTCAAAGGCCGCCAGGAAAAAGATCAGGGCGGAGAAAACATGTCGCATAATATGCGGGATGGCTCAGAGCACGCCTTAATCAATAATACTCAGGGTCAGATAAAAGCAGATGCTCAGCTTCGTGAGATCCAACAAGTCAGCAGTGTTAAGGAAATTGATGCCGCACTGCATAAACTGGCGGATCAGATTCAAGTCTCCGCCAAAGATGCAATCAACGGGGCAGAGGTTCGAATTTCCCTGAAAGACAGCGTGCTTCCTGGTACCGAGATCAGAATCCAGAGACAGGGTGGCGAGCTGACGGTAACCATGAACACCACATCAGCAGAAGCCGGAAACTTTCTGGCACAGCACGAAGCGAACCTGCAGAAAATGCTGGCTGAGCGGTTCTCGAACGACAAGGTTCAGGTAAATATCAACATGTCAGGTGGTGACAATCAGGATACCGATGGTCGCTCACGTAACCAGTATGTTTCTGAAGATAACGACCAGAACTCATCAAACGATCGGGCATAGGCTAAACCATGGCAGCAGAACTTCTTGATCTACCCACTGTTTCACCCTCGCAGCTGCTGCTTAGTCAAATCCTCAGCAACCGTCTGAAAGAAATTGCTCTGCAGGTTCATGAGGATCGGTGGGACATTTCCCTAAGCAGTATCGCGGCAGAAAATATGCCGCCCATCTGCCTGCAGCTCGAAATAAACCACCAGCCTGTCTCTCTGTATACCGGCAGTGCATTTATTGACCGTATAATGCCAGACAATCTTAACAGTCAGGTGCTAGAGAAGCTCCCCAGAGAGTTAATGCTGGCGGCCCTGGAAAACAGACTGCAGAACTTACTGGACTACCTGATGCAGGGGCTTGGTATCTCGATCAAGTTCTCTGACATGATGCCAAATGCTGATCACTCAAAACGGGCAGAACTGGCGATGACAATCCAGATAGCCGGCACACAATACCCCATCTATCTGGAAAGCAACCCCATTGTATTTGAGCTGCTGAAACTACTCCCCACTCATATCCACGAGCAAACCACCGATATACCTATCTGGGCAGGTTTGGAACTGGGTCAGGCAAAACTGTCTAAAGAAGAAACCAGCGGGCTGAGTGTCGGTGACATTGTATTTTTTCATTATCACGTAACCGGACAACAACTGATTATCCGAGTCAGCCCTGACGTTGCTTTCATCGGAGAGGCAGAAGGTTCTCAAATCACCATCAAGCACAGGATGGATACAATGGAAGACGATCAAATACATGATGATCAGGACCCGATAGACCTGTCCGATATTGAGGTCGAACTTTTATTTGAAGTGGGTCGTCAACAATTCAGTGCCCAGGAACTTCAGACGCTTCAGTCAGGCCATGTATTTGAACTGGATCGCCCCATTGAACAACCGGTTCGTGTTCGGGCCGGTGGCAAGTTGATTGCCGAATGCCAGCTTGTACAGATAAATAATCGACTGGGCGCACGTATTACCAGAATTGTCGACTGACTCTTTTAAGACAATCTTTATAAAAAAGCCTCTTGCTTACACAGTGAGGCTTGCAAAGGACGACTATGGAAAGCGGCGCGATAACTCTCACCAGTCCTTTTTATTTGATGCTACCGCTGGCGCTGATCGCGCTGGTGCCTTTCCTGGCGGTCATGGGTACATCATTTCTGAAACTGGTTGTCGTTTTTTCCATCCTGCGAAATGCCACCGGCCTACAGCAAATACCGCCCAATATTGCCATGAATGCCCTGGCAATCATCCTGTCCCTTTACATTATGGCGCCCATCGGTTTTGAGATCTGGGATACGGTGGAAGAAGAGAATATCAGTTTCCAGACCGATGACACCAAAGCACTGATGGGTAATATCGAATTACTGGTCAAACCTTACCGGGACTTTCTCAAGAAGAATACCAACGAACGGGAAAGAAATTTCTTCCTCAAAACAGCCCGACAACTCTGGCCAAAAGCTTATCAGGAACAACTGTCTGCAGATGACCTGATCGTTCTGATGCCGTCATTCTGTATCAGTGAACTGACCAAAGCCTTTGAAATCGGCTTTCTGCTCTACTTACCGTTCATCGTTATTGATTTGATCGTATCAAACATTCTGTTAGCCATGGGTATGATGATGGTATCCCCCATGACCATCTCGCTGCCTTTCAAGCTGCTGCTGTTTGTTTTACTGGACGGATGGACGCGTCTGATTCACGGACTGGTGCTGAGCTATGCATGACCCGCATATACTAACGCTGACAGCCCAGGCACTCTGGCTAACCTTACTGCTCTCCATGCCTCCGATCATTGCTGCGTCGATCGTTGGCCTGTTAATCAGCTTGATTCAGGCATTAACACAAATCCAGGAGCAGACCCTGCCCTTCGCCTTCAAGCTGATTGCCGTGGTCATCAGTATTTTCCTGACGTCGCGATGGATGGGCATTGAGATCTATAACTTCTCTTTAGCCATCATGAATATGATTCAAAGGCTCTAGTTCATGATACTGCCCATCGACGACCTGAAAGACTGGTTCTACCTCCTTTCGATGGGGATGCCACGAATAGTCGCCATGTTTACCGTTTTTCCCATGTTGAACAAACGCAACCTGGGTGGTGCCATGGCTCGTAATGGCATTGCCATGTGTCTGGTACTTTTCATGCACCCAATGTTATCTGAAACCAGACCTGATGAAGCGCTCTCCATCTATGACACAGCAGGCATTGTGATCAAGGAAGTGTTCATTGGCGCGATTATGGGCTTTTGCCTGGCCATACCGTTCTGGGCACTGGAAGCGGCTGGTTTTTTTATTGATAACCAACGGGGTGCATCAATGGCCAGTACCATGAACCCCTTCTCGGGGGGAGAAACCTCGCCAATGGGGATCTTATTCAGTCAGGCCCTGATTGCACTGGTAATGACCAGCGGGCTGTTTCTGTTCATACTGGAAAGCTTGATGGTTACCTACAAAGTCTGGCCGATATTCAGCTATTTCCCCCAGCTCAACCAGGAAGCAACCACCTTCTTCCTTGGCCAGTTTGACCTGATCATCAATCTCGCCATGTGGCTATCCGCACCGGTCATTATCTGTATGTTTATCACTGAATTCGGCATTGCCCTGATCAGCCGGGCGGCACCGCAGCTCAACGTATTTATTCTGGCCATGCCCATCAAGTCCGCCGTCGCCCTTGCCATTCTGACTGTCTATATGGCGACCGTTCTGGAGTTATCCCGCAAATACCTGATGGGAATCCCTCAGTTGTTTGACTCACTGGGAGTGATCTGGCAATGAGTGCAGAAAAAACCGAAGAACCCACCCCCAAAAAACTCCGTGACGCCCGGGAAAAAGGGCAGGTGGCAAAAAGCAAGGAGGTATCCGGAACCTTCAACCTGATTGCCGTTCTGGCAACACTCTGGTTCATGAGTGACACCTATATCGACACCTTTAAGCAAATGGTAATTCTCCCCTCCCTGAGCTACAACGAGCCGTTTGAAACCGCCCTTAAAATCGTTATCACCGGTACCCTTGACTTAACAATGGACTTACTGATTCCTTTAGTCGCCGTCGCCATGGTTTCCGCGATTATCGGTAATGTCATGCAGTTTGGCCTGCTGTTTGCCCCTGAGGGTATCAAGCCGGATATTGGGAAAATCAGCCCGATTGGCGGATTGAAGAAAATTTTCGCCATGAAAAACCTGGTAGAGTTTTTCAAATCGGTTGTCAAGATATTATTTCTGTCGTTTGTTGTGTATTACGTAATCACCAGCAGTATTGGTGATATGGTCAACATGCCCCATTGTGGCAGCTCATGCATACTGCCAGTGGCGGCTCACCTGATAAAAAAACTATTACTCTATGCCATCATTGCTTTCGTGATCATTGCCGTACTGGACTTTATGTTCGAGCGTTTTAATTTCACAAAACAGAACCGTATGAGTAAGGATGAAGTCAAACGGGAGCACAAGGAAAGTGAAGGCAGTCCTGAAATCAAGGGTAAGCGGAAAGAGATTCATCAGGAAATACTGAACCAGGCAGAGAACACGGGTAAATCAGATGTTGTTATCAAAAACCCGACTCATCTGGCCATTGGCCTGCGTTACCGCCATGGAAAGACACCCTTACCGATGGTTACTGTCAAAGGTCGTGGAGGCCATGCCCGATTCATCATTAAAATTGCTGAAAAAGAAGGCATTCCTATTCTTGAAAATGTTCCGTTAGCCCATGCCCTGTTTCATTTAAACATCACCGACTTTATTCCTGGCGACCTGATTGAACCCGTTGCAGAAGTGTTCCGCTGGGTGCAGGAAATTAAAGAGCAGGAAGAGCAAAACCAGCAATCTTCTGATTAAGATTAAGGCCGTTGTCCGCTACCCGCTGCCCGAAAAAGCGCAAGCGGGCCCGACTTTTTCGGACAACGGGCATCGGGCACTTCATTCCGTCCGGGCGAGCTGTTCTTTTGCGAACATTTTTGCAAAAGGCTTGTGTATGGCAGAGGGCAAAAGCCGTTTAAATTTCTCAATCAAATGAGAGTCCGTACCAATCACCACTCGCTGTTTATTTTTCTTAACAGCATTCAGCATTTTGGCGACGGCTTTATCCGTATCCATAGCAAACTTATCCACCGTCCTGACAATAGCCGCAGCATTAGCAGGATTGCCTGCCTTATCCAGATGAGCATTCAGTATATTGGTTTTAATGGCACCGGGATGCACACAGGTAACTCCAATATTATCCATATGCAGCTCTGCCCAGAGGGTTTCACTGATCGCTCTTACTGCTGCTTTGGTTGCACAGTAGGATGACTGATTGGGCATCCCGATAAAGCCTGCAAGACTGGACATATTAATAATATGAGCGTTATCGGGTCCTTTCTTGCCCTGCTCTTTCAGATAAGGCAGGAAAGCCTTGGTACCGTAGATTACACCCCACAGATTAATACCCAGGACCAATTCCCAGTGCTCAATACTGAGATCTTCAAAACTGCTCTGTAAAGTAATCCCTGCGTTGTTGACCAGTAAATTAACAGCCCCATGCACGCCAATCACTTCTTCCGGCAGAGATTCCATTCGGCTTCGATCAGTGACATCAACAATATGACAGCTGACTTTTACGCCACTCTTTTTACAAATAGGTTGTAACAGCTCGGCAGTTTCATCCAATCCCTGCTGATTAACATCCGCCAGGGCAAGATGACAACCCTCCCTGGCAAGCTGCAAAGCCACTTCCCGTCCAATGCCACCACCGGCGCCGGTGATAACAGCCACTTTATTATTAAAATTATTCATAGGCTGAAGTCTGCTATTTAAAAGATTTTTTAAACCAGGAAGGCCACAAAGAACACCAGGGATTTATCCTGAAATAACTTACCCATTTTGCACTCAGTTTCCATTCCCCTTGAGCGAGGCGCTTCCCGCTTCCCGCTTCCCGCTTCCCGCTTCCCGCTTCCCGCTTCCCGCTTCCCGCTTCCCGCTTCCCGTAAAGCATGCGTCTTTTCTTTTTCGGGCGGCGGGCAGCGGGTCGCGGGCGGCGAATTTACTTAAATCAATCCCTTCTCTTTGGCCATGGTCAGCGCCAAATCTTCAATCATGTCCTCCTGACCACCAACGGTACCGCGACGACCCAGCTCTGCCAGAATATCACGGGCCTGCACGCCATACTTCGCTTCAGCGCGCTTGGCAAACAGCAGGAATGAGGAGTAAACCCCGGCATAACCCAGTGTCAGCGCATCCCGGTCAATCCGGATGGGCTGGTCCATCAGAGGCACCACCAGGTCTTCAGCCACATCACTGATCTTGTACAGGTCAACACCGGTTTCAACACCCATACGGTCAAGCACGGCCACAAACACTTCCAGCGGTGTATTACCAGCACCAGCGCCCAGGCCAGCTACCGACCCATCAATACGTGAAGCACCCGCTTCAATGGCTGCCAGTGAGTTGGCAATACCCATCGCCATGTTGTGATGACCATGGAAGCCCAGTTCAGTTTCAGGCCTCAATTCCGCTCGCAGAAGTCCCAACTTGTCAGTAACTTCATCTGGCAACATATAACCGGCAGAGTCGGTGCAGTAGATGCAGTTAGCACCATAACTCTCCATCAGCCTGGCCTGTTCCAGAATTTTCTCAGCACTGACCCTATGCGCCATCATCAGAAAGCCCACAGTATCCATGCCCATCTTTGCTGACATGCCAATGTGCTGTTCAGAGACATCCGCTTCAGTACAATGCGTTGCTACGCGAATGGTGGAAACACCCAAGTCTTTTGCCATTCGCAGGTGATCCAGAGTTCCAATACCAGGCAACTGCAAAACAGAAACTCTGGCATTTTTCATCTTGGGAATAACGGCATCCAGATACTCTTCATCGCTATGAGCAGGAAAACCATAGTTAACAGATGCACCACCCAGACCATCACCATGGGTGACTTCGATCAGAGGAATACCGGCCTCATCCATGGCAGTAGCGATATTCACCATTTCGTCCAGAGATATCTGATGCTGTTTGGCATGCATACCGTCACGCAGACACATATCATGGAGGGTGACTTTTTTACCTTTCAGGTTCATCGTTTATTCTCCACGTGCCGGTAAGGTGATTGCGCCCTTCGCTGCTTCTTCAGCAAACATCTCAGCCGTTCTCAGGCCCGCCGCCGTCATAATATCGAGGTTACCCGCATACTTGGGCAGAAAATCCCCAAGGCCTTCCACTTCCATAAAGACGGTAACCCGATTGCCATCAAAAACCGGACCATTTACCAGACGATAGCCTGGTACATACTTTTGAACCTCAGCTACCATATCGTGAACTGACCGAGTGATAGCTCTCTGATCTGGCTCTTCTGTGGTCAGACAGTGGATGGTATCCCGCATAATCATTGGTGGCTCAGCAGGGTTAATAATGATGATCGCCTTGCCCTTCTTCGCTCCCCCAACCTTTTCAACAGCACTGGACGTAGTCCGGGTAAACTCATCAATATTCTGTCGTGTACCAGGCCCTACAGAGCGGGAAGATACCGTGGCCACAATCTCACCGTATTCCACTTCCTGAACCCGTGAAACCGCCGCAACCATGGGGATCGTTGCCTGCCCGCCACAGGTCACCATATTCACGTTCATTTTCAACGCTTCTGTATGCTCTCTCAGATTGACAGGAGGCACACAGAAAGGGCCGATAGCAGCAGGCGTCAAATCAATCATAATGACACCCAGCTCATTCAACTTCCGGCTATTCTCAGCGTGAACGTAGGCTGACGTTGCATCAAAGGCGATGCGAATATCATCCTTGATGACGTGAGAAAGCACGCCATCGACCCCTTCTGAAGAGGTCTTGATACCCATTTCACGGGCACGTTTCAAACCCTCAGATTCCGGATCAATACCCACCATCCAGACCGGCTCGATCCATTCAGAGCGTTTCATTTTCATCAAAAGATCGGTACCGATATTACCCGGCCCGATAATGATTGCCTTCAGTTTCTCATTCACTTTCTCATAGCTCATGGCTGTTTTATTCTCCAAATGTCACAGCGGCCTTGCCCAAACCTTCAATTTCCAGCTCCATCACATCACCTGGTTGAACAGGTTCAAGAGGCACAAGGGAACCGGACAGAATAATTTCACCCGCTTTCAATGGAATGCCAAACTCACCGAGGGTATTAGCCAGCCAGGCAACAGCAGTCAACGGATCACCCTGTACCGCAGCCCCTACACCTTCACTGATTAACTGACCATTTTTATAAACTTTCATCTGCACAGCGGGCAGATCAATTGATCGAGGATCAACAGCTTCTTCTCCCAGCACAAACACGCCACAGGACGCGTTATCCGAAACGGTGTCCTGAATTTTGATCTGCCAGTTATGAATACGGGAATCAACAATTTCAAAACAGGGAAAGACAGACTCGGTGGCATCCAGTACATCCTGTTCAGTCACACCAGGACCCACCAGATCCTTTTTCAGTTTGAAGGCAATTTCTCCTTCAGCTCTGGGTTGTATGAGTTTGTTTTCCGAACAGGAAATGGTTTCTCCATTTTTGAACCACATCTGCCGGGTAATAAACCCAAAATCTGGCTGGTGAACATTCAGCATGTCCTGAACCGCTTTGGAGGTTACCCCTATTTTTTTGCCAACAATCTTATCGCCTGCAGCAACCCGACGTTCCACCACATGAAGGGAAATGTGATAGGCATCTTCAACAGAGATATCGCTTTCACGTTCCGTTAGCGGGGTAATGGTCTGACCACTGGTCAGAGCCTCATAAAGTTCATCACCGTACTGCGATCTTTTATCTTTATTCATTATTTTTATTCGCCTCGTTCCCAGATTCTGAGGTTGTTGCAAAAGGTCTTAAATGCCGATTTCTACCCCCCCTCCGTCTTTCCCGCGAAGGCGGGAATCCATCTCGAGAGCGGGGTCTATCTCGAGCAGTGGATCCCCGCCTTCGCGGGGATGACGGTTGGGAGTTAATTCTCCCTTTTGCGACACCCTCGAAGGCGGGGATCCACTGCGTGGTAGATTCCCGCCTTCGCAAGAATGACGGAGAGCTGGTACTTTCTACAATGCCACGTCCCAAAGCCCTCGCATTTACATCAACATATAATAACGGCTCCTGAACTTCGGGAGCTCAACCGTGCCCAAAACCAGGCTTTCCATGGCTCTCAGGAAAGCCTTTGGTTATTACCAAATAGCACGACAGTATAACTACAAAATGTTAGCCTGTTGCAGCCTGATCTGAAGAGCCAGATAGAAGCCTGAAAAAGCGGCAATCCAGATTGAATATCAAAAAACGCTGACATAACAATAAAAGCAAAAGCTCTAAAAAGGACAACTCATGAATGAGAGTAGTACCGCCATTCTAGGCACCTTTATTGTCTATCTAACCCTGATGCTATTCATTGGTTATCAGGCATGGAGACGCACCAACAACTCTGAAGACTATTTTCTGGGAGGCCGAACACTGGGTCCATGGCCTGCGGCGCTCAGTGCCGGGGCATCGGATATGAGTGGCTGGCTTCTGCTCGGACTGCCCGGCTATGCCTTTGCATCAGGCTTTGAAGCCTTCTGGCTGGCTGGCGGTTTACTACTGGGCACCTGGTTGAACTGGTTATTAATGGCTAAACGACTGAGAGTTTACAGTGAGACTGCTGGAAACTCGGTAACCCTGCCTGAATTCTTTACCAACCGCTTCAGAGACCACTCAAAAATGCTGCAGGCAGTTTCAGCTTTTTTCATTCTGCTGTTCTTCCTGTTCTATACCAGCTCCGGACTGGTCGCCGGTGGCAAACTGTTTGAAACCGTATTCGGTATTGATTACAGCATTGCAGTGATTATTGGCACACTCTGCATTATTTCCTACACGCTGTTCGGTGGTTTTCTTGCAGTTTCCTGGACGGACCTTATTCAGGGCCTGCTGATGGCGGCCGCATTGCTGATTGTTCCGGTGGTAGCCCTGCAATCGGGCTCATCCGACCAACCTCTCCTCACACTACTGGAAACGCACAACCCTCACCTGCTCAACCCATGGACCAGCGCTAAGGGCGAACCACTGACGTGGATTGCCATCCTTTCACTGGTCGCCTGGGGGTTTGGTTATTTTGGACAACCCCATATCCTTGCACGTTTCGCTGGCATTCGCTCACCGGACGATGTACCCACTGCCCGACGTATAGCGGTTACCTGGAGCGGCTTATCAATGGTGGGAGCCATTCTGGTCGGGTTGGTTGGCCTGATTTACTTAAACAACCAGGGCTCGACGCTTGCTGATGGTGAAACTATTTTTATGGTTCTGGTTAATGCCACATTCCACCCTGTTATCGCGGGCATTCTGCTGGCTGCTATTCTGGCCGCCATCATGAGTACTGCCGACTCACAGCTGCTGGTTTCTTCATCTGCCCTTGCTGAAGATTTCTACAAAGATATCCTGAAAAAGGATGCGACATCCGGTCAGGTAATGGCTGTTGGCCGTATTGCTGTTGTTCTGATTGCACTGGTCGCCCTGTTCCTGGCTTTCGATCCCGATAGCTCGGTACTTGGCCTGGTATCCTATGCCTGGGCTGGTTTTGGTGCGGCATTTGGTCCTGCGTTGTTAATCAGTATGTTCTGGAAACGAATGAACCGTTTTGGCGCATTGGCTGGTATTGTTGTGGGTGGCGTCACCGTCGTTGTCTGGAAGCAGATCAGTGGCGGTATCTTTGATCTCTATGAGATCGTCCCCGGCATACTGTTTGCCACTGTATCTATTGTGGTTGTCAGCCTGTTAACAAAAGAGCCAGGCGAGGAAATCACGAAAGAGTTTGAGTTGGTAAAACAGATGGTATCCTGATTCAGACTTCAAAAGGGAGCAATAACTTATTGCTCCCTTTTTCTCGATTAAACTGGCCACTTACTTCTCCAACCCTGCACTTCATTCTTCAAGTTAGCTCTAATCACAAGGAAACAAAAACGAGACTTCTTTTTTCACAAAAACTGTACTATGGTACAAGAAAATTCACGATCACCACGGTTCAGCTCAAGTGTAGAAAGTAAACAACAATAAGAGAACCGCTTTATGAAGTTCCTGAAAACCGCAAAATACCTGACAGGCACCCTATTATTTAGCCTCTTGCTCACCGCCTGTGACTCGTCACAACTCTCATTAAAAAAACAGGCATTCGACCCGGCACTGGCAAGCCAGTTGCGGCCACAGGATTCTCATCTCTCTGCTATTTACAACCGCAGCTGCAAAAGCTGCCATACCATTGCCACTACCGGAGCCCCCCTGACCGGCGATAGCCAGGGCTGGCAAAACCGTATGGATAAAGGTATGGATGAGCTACTGAATAATGTAATAAACGGCTTTGGTGGTATGCCTCCTTTTGGCCTGTGCATGGACTGCGAACCAGAGCAATTCGAAGCATTAATCGCATTTATGGCTGCTCCAGCTAAATAAGCAAAAAAATAAAAAAAACGAATACCAGGGAATCTTTATGTTAAGTCGCCGACATTTTTTAACGTCATTAATTGCTGTTGCGGCAGCCCAGGCCATTTCACCTTCAATCAGCCTGGCCACAGAAAAACGCCGTATTCCCTGGCGTAACTGGTCCGGGTCGCAGCAATGCTTTCCGCAAGCCAGAAAAGCCCCCACGTCTGTTGCCGAGTTGCAGGCGTTGATTACTTCTACTAAAGGTGTCATTCGACCGGTTGGCTCCGGACACTCATTCAGCCCTCTGGTTCCTACGGACGATATACTGGTTTCTCTCAGTCGTATGTCTGGCATCGTCAGTCATGATCCCGACAGATTACAGGCAACCATACAGGCCGGAACCCGACTGGGTGATATAGGCCAACCGCTGGAAGCTGCAGGTCAGGCTTTGATTACCATGCCAGATATCGATCAGCAATCACTGGCCGGTTGCCTGGCCACCGCAACACACGGCACTGGTGCTGGTACAGGGTGTATTCCAACACTGGTGGAAGCCCTGGAGCTGGTCACGGCCAATGGCGAAGTTCTACAGTGCAGCGAGCAACAGAATTCAGATATTTTCCAGGCTGCCAAAGTCTCTTTAGGGTCATTGGGCGTTATCACCAAAGTGACTCTGCAAAATTCAGCACCTTATCGCTTAAAGCGGGAAACCGTCTGGCGGGAGTTCGATGAAATCCTCGAAGTGGCCGAAGAGATGGCAGGCAGTAATCGTAACTTCGAATTTTATTATATCCCCTTTACCGGTATGGGCTGGACCGATGTACACAACATTACCAATGAGCCGCTGGCTACCACTGAACGTCTGGATACCAATGACGGTGCCAACGACCTTAAACTGGCCAGAGATATGCTCAGCTGGTCCCCTGCCCTGCGTGAGGTAATCTTAAGTACCTATATGAAAACCATTGATGACGAAGTCGTCATTGAAAGCTCCTGGAAGAACTACGCTAATGATCGCAACGTTCGCTTTAACGAGATGGAATATCACCTGCCACGGGAAAATGGTTTAAAAGCCCTGAAAGAGATCCGCGAAGTTCTGGAGAAAGATTTCTCTGAGGTGTTTTTCCCCATCGAGTTCCGTTATGTCAAAGGTGACGACATCTGGTTAAGCCCGTTCTACCAGAGAGAGACCTGTTCCATCGCCGTACACCGATTCTTCGAAGAGGATTATCAGGTCTATTTTAATGCCATTGAGCCTATCCTGCGGAAATACCATGGTCGTCCACACTGGGGGAAACTGAATAAGCTCGATGCTCAGGACTTCGCCAGACTCTATCCCAAATGGGATGATTTTCGTCAGGTCAGGCAACAACTGGATCCTCAGGGCAGATTCCTGAATCCTTACCTGAAGCAGCTGTTCACCTGATTGCGGGACTGACAGGATTTCCCTCGTTCCCACGCTTTTAGGCCCTGAGGGTCCTGCGTGGGAATGCAGGCCCGGACTATCAGACTGCACTGTGGCCATCAGACAGGTTACGTATGCATGCCCACGAGACCGTGGGAACAAGACTGAAATAATAAAAACAAACATCAAAACTGGCCATGAATATTACAGACACGAATGATCGTTACTTTCAGGACATAAACCTGATCCTGAAAAAGGCAGGCATCTGTCGGCCTACCCTGGTAATCGACAAACAACGACTTGACCTCAATATTAACCATCTGCTGGATGTGATTAAACGCGGTTTTCAATACCGTATCGTTGCCAAGTCACTGCCGTCTATTCCTATGTTGCGC
The DNA here is from genome assembly GCF_031844845.1 of Endozoicomonas sp. Taxonomy (GTDB): domain Bacteria; phylum Pseudomonadota; class Gammaproteobacteria; order Pseudomonadales; family Endozoicomonadaceae; genus Endozoicomonas. Next base: position 23,703 of record NZ_JAVRMB020000128.1, on the reverse strand, counting down.
TACATCATGGAACGCACAGGAACCTGCCGTTTGATGAGCTTTCACCTCCCCTTTCTGATTCACCTGATAGAGAACATTCCTGAAGCCGATGTACTGCTGGGCAAACCCATGCCGATCAGTGCTGTGAAATATTTTTACCACTGGCAGCAAAATCATTCCTGTGAATTCAAGCCAGAATCTCAGCTGCAGTGGCTGGTTGATTCGCTGGACCGTTTACAGGAATACCATACCTTTGCCCGGAATAATAACCTGCAACTTCGGATCAATCTGGAAATTAATGTTGGCCTTAATCGTGGCGGCTTTGATGATTCATCGGGATTTCAGCAGGCACTCGCATTACTGAAAGAAAGTGACCATTTATCATTGTCTGGCCTGATGGGTTATGAAGCTCATATTACTAAAATCCCCGCACTGGCAAGTGGCCCGAAGAAAGCGTTTCGTCTGGCCATGAAGCGCTATCAGTTTTTTACAGAGCAAGTACGCAGGGTATTTGGTGATCAGGTATTGCAAGGCCTGTGTCTCAACGCAGGGGGAAGCACCACCTACCCTCTATATAATGACAACACCCTGATTAATGAAATTTCCACCGCTTCAGCCCTGGTAAAACCCACCGATTTTGATGTATTCACCCTGGACGACCACTCTCCGGCTGCTTTTATTGCGGCCCCGATATTAAAAGATGTCAGAAAACCAAACCTGCCCATGGCATCTGGAATTTCAGCATGCCTGCGCATGATCGGGCTTTCTCCCAAACGGGCAGCTTTTATATACGGTGGTAACTGGCTGGCATCCCCCTGTTATCCCGCAGGTAGTAAACGGTCTGGAGTTCTTGGCCACTCCAGCAATCAGGAGCTGTACGAAATTAATAAAGATCACCCTGTTCAACGGGATGACTTTATGTTTTTTCGCCCCACCCAAAGCGAAGCGGTATTTCTTCAGTTTGGCGATATTGCGGTCATTGATGACGGTGAAATTAAGGAATACTGGCCAGTGTTCCAATACCCGGAAAGTGATTTGCAATCCTGTACTGCCAAAGACCATTTCTCAAAGGACAATCTGAACGGCGCCCGTCGCTGATCGAAGGAGTGTATTGTGCCCATTATTACTGCCACTTTGGCTTACCTGCTTATTCCTGCCCTGCTGATTATTGTGTGTCAGAAATTTCAACTGCTGGATAAAATCGGCGTAGTGGTTTTATCCTTTGGCCTTGGCATAGCCCTCAGCGCCAGCCTTGACCTGCCGGCATTTTTTGCAAAGGATGAACTGCTGGCTATGCAAATCAACTTAACGGAAATAGCCATCGCCCTTGCACTCCCTTTGCTAGTGTTTTCGCTCGACGTAAAACACTCGTTAAGCATGGCCGGCGATACCATGAAAAGCATGGTAGTGGCCTTATTGACCGTAATGATCATCAGTGCCGCTGGTGCATTAATATTTCGTGATGACCTTCAGAATATCTGGCAAATTGCCGGAATGTCCGTGGGTGCCTATACCGGTGGCGGCCCCAATATGGCAGCCATTAAAACCGCTATTGACGCGGATCAGGATATCTTTATCACCATGGCCACCTACGATATTCTGCTCTCGGCTTTATACCTGATGTTTGTGATGACCCTGGCCAAGCCCTTATTTGGTCTGTTTTTACGCCCATTTAAATCCACGGGTATACCGCTGGATTCAGAGCACGATAAGAAGTTCGCTCATCTCGCTGACGAAACCGCTAACAGCTATAAAGTATTGGTTAATTTCAAAACGCTACCACAAACAATTCAGTCATTAATCTTCTCAGGACTGGTTGTTGGGCTTGCTGTGACTGTCTCATCACTGTTCCCGAAATCCATGTCATCCGCTGTGACCATTATTTCTATTACCAGCCTGGGACTGGCCGCCTCATTTATTCCTTATATCCGACAGCTGGCAACCAGTTTTCAGCTGGGCATGTACCTGATTCTGGTATTTTGTTTCACCATGGGTACCATGACGGATACCAGTATTGTAACCAACCTGAACGTTGATTTATTTGCGTATATTGGCTTTATTCTACTGGGTTCATTATTGGTTCATGCGTTGATTTGCAAACTGATGAAGATTGATACCGACACATTCCTGATTACCTCTTCAGCCGCCATTATGTCGGTTCCTTTTATTCCGGTCATTGCCGGTGCACTGAAGAACCGTGAACTTATTCTGCCAGGTTTTGCTGCAGCCATTATTGGTTACGTCATAGGTAACTACCTGGGTGTTGTGGTCGCTTACAGCGTTCGATATCTGTTGGGTCAGTGAGCTGAACCCAAACACTGACGGCTTAAAATGCTCAGCTCTGTCTCTGCCATATTGAGCCAGCTACCATGCTTCGGTGTGTAATGAATTTCAAGCTTGCTGGCTATACGGCGCGCTTCTTCTGGCTCGAACACTTTATACAGGGACGCAGGGGTATGAGTATTCAAATTATCCATCACCAGTTTTTTAATCTGTAACGCCCGGTCCTCAGCCGTCCTTCTGTCAGTGACTTCTACGTGTCGCCATCCGTCGAGTGGCCCAAAGAACATAAAGATTGCACTGACCCCATTGCACTCATCTTAAGGTAGACATTAAGCGGTCTCAAATCGCCCGCCAATAGAGACCGGCATACTCTGGCAAGAGAGGAGCTGGTATATCAGCCGCAGGTCGGTTCCCGATGCCGATTAGCGCCTCCATTCACCCCTCCGTTTCGCTATAGCCTCTTTTACTCGCGCCCTGGCCTTTGTTACCTCATCAAGCTTCCCATCATCATAACCATCCCGCCTGTCCGGATGATAATCCCTGGCCTTTTTTCTATAGGCTTGATTCAAATCCTTTTCAGTCAGGTCTTGCGCATTGTTGTGGATAAAACGCTCCAGTCCCAGCAGCCGAAGTGGTTCAGCAAGTGTCGACATGTTTAATTTCGTCGTCTCTATCGTCAGGCAATCACTGCTACACGCCCGATATATGTCAAAGGGTAGACACAATACACCCCGGACCACCCCACAGACAGCCAGGGCCAGAGCGCCAACCACGACTCCGGGAATACTGCCAAGTACACAGACTACCAACCCACCGGTTTTTATACCTAAAGTCACACCATGAAAGACTGCGTAAGATTCCACACCACGATAACGGTCAGCCAGCAGCTTCACTCCACCCAGGACACCACCAACAACAGCACCAACGCCCGCCCCCACGACAGCAGAAGGGATTCCGGTAATAGACCCGCCAATTAGTTTGCCTATTTTCACTGCATCAATCATTCGCCTGGCATTAACTTTTATCGGGTAAAGGATTCGATCTCGCAGATTTACCGGGTTTAATTTTGGCTGATGAGCGTCTTCGCGTCCCATCTGTGTTTTCCGGGGGCCTGAAGAACCTGCAGAATCCGGCTGATCATTCGCAGAAGGGTACTGGGTGTACATTCCCGGTGCTGATGAAACGTTTGGTACAGGCATATTGGTTAGCCTCCCTGTATTTTTGAATAGCTGGATTTTGATTTTAGGTAATCAGACAGGTATTTACCCTAACCAGTCTGTCAATATTGATAACAATTTCTTACTAAATAATCCGGCCTTCAGGAAAGCTACCATTTCCATTTGTTTTTGGTCAGTAAGCTGCCCCCCGGAAGGCTGTCCGAGAATAGACTGCCCAAGCCATTTCCAGAGGGCTTTCACATTGGTTGGGGGTGGGGTTATGCCGAAGGAGACCAAAGATTTTTTTTGGTTTTTATTCATCAATGGTTACTTTGTCTTCATAGGGTATAGCTGACCATTATTCAGCGTCAGGGCATGATTACAGAAATGAGCAAAGGACTTCCGGTTACTGAGAATAATCAGTCCTTTTTCTGTCTCCTGGCAAAAAGAGCGTACGGACTGGATAAAGTTAAGGCTGCCTTCATCACTCAGAAATTCAAACGGTTCATCAAGAACCACCAGGTCGGCATCGGTCAGGAAGACTCTGGCCAGCATAAAGCGCTTTCGCTCGCCGGATGACAGGGGGATGACGTCACTATTATCAACCTTGAAGTGTAAGCCATCTTCAATCTGGTTAATCTTTTCAGCCAGGTGTACTTTCTCAAGGGCATCCGCCACCTGCTCAGCGGTGATGGAGCTACGTCCAAGGGTCAGGTTGTCATACAGGGTACCGGTAAAAAACCGGTAGTATGAGGGCGAGAAATGAATATGGCTGCGTACATCCCGATAGTCAAAGTGTTCAACATTCAGATTATTAACCAGCAGGTGCCCACTGGATGGATCTTCAAGCCCTGCCAGAATATTAAACAAGCTGGATTTGCCCGCACCCGGACGACCATAAACGTAGAGTGTATCGGGCAGGTTAAAATCAATATTCACGCCCTTTATTTGAAAATACCGGTTATCTGCATAGGCAAACTCGATATCCTTCAGTTCAAGATGCTTAATCCGGGTCAGACAGAAAGAAGCCCCCCGCTCTTCAATGGGAATTTCATAAAAGCGATTCAGGTTATCAAACAAAATCCTGATGCGGTTGATATTGAACAGCAAGTTGGTAATAGAGGCATTGGAGATGGATTTAGACGCCAGAAGAGAACAGGCCACCAGCTGGCCCATGGTCATCATCCCCTCTGATACACGCCATGCACCGTAGCCGGTCACCGCAATGAGCGAAAGAAACAGAATCAACATAGAGATGTGGTTGATATGAGCCGAAATTGAAAAATAGTGCTGATGGTCTGGCCTGTTATGTTCGATCACTTCGGTAAAATAGCGTTCCATACCCGCCAGTTTGATAAAGGGCAGTGACTGCATGATTTCATATTCAAACTTACGTTTTCGCCCTTCAAACTCATACTGGTCATTAATATATTTTTGAATTTTCGGCTGCAGTACAAGGTTGATACCCACCACGAGAAAAATTGAAATCAGTGGTATAACCACCATGGCACCACCAAAGTAAGCAATAAGGATCAGAGACAACACCATGAATGGCGAATCCACTAACGCCAGCAAATGCAGTGTACCCAGCATCTGGCTCAAAGAGCGGCCATAAGTCACCAACTGAGCCATGAAGGAAGCAGAGTGAGGCATAGCGGAAGGCTTCAAATTACAAAGTCGATCAGAAAACTCCCTGCCCAGTTGAACCTCGAGGTGGAAAATCCGGTCACTCAACAAATAGGAGAGTGCTGACCGGTTAACAAACCAGATCAACACCATAAAAACGGCAATTAACACCAGTGATGACAAAATCCCGATAAAGCCACTGGGCAGTACTTTATCGAACACGTTCATGTTGTAGAGAGGAACAACATAAACCAGAAGATTGGTAATTAAACCGGTCAACACCAGATAGATGCCGTCACGATCCGTCAGGCGCCGGAAAAACCAGGCCATACTTTTGTGTTCATCGCCCGATGTGCTCGCTCTTGTTTCCAGCTTTTCAGTACTGATAATCAGTATCGGATGTTCCATGCTGTGCTTGGAACGGGTTCGGTTCATATCACTGTTGTGACGAAGAATAATAATGTCGTGTTCATGGTCAAAACAGAACAGCAGATGCTCTTCATCCAGCTCAACCAGCTCAAGATTTTCAACAGTGGAAATTTTGACAAGAAAACCGAGTTCTTCCAGATAGGATTTGGTTTTATAAATGTTAAGGTCGGTGGTCCTGCGCAGCTTGTTATTAATAAAGGCGAGCCGACTATCCAGCGTATAGTGCTTGTTCAGATATTCCAGCGCATTGCTCAAACTGGCAGAGTTGACCAGATAGTCTTCACAATTCATATTCACAATCCATTGCCTTTCAACCATGATGGCAGAACGCTGGGGGCACTCCTTATCCCACGAATGATTAACGTACGTATTGGCTACAACGGCTCACCCTGAGTACTGCTCCTGCATATCGTCCGTCAGCTCACTGAACCCCAGCTCAAAGTAGTCCAGCCCAAGCTCAATAAGCTCCAACCCCTGTAGACCATCGCCACCCTGAACTGTAACTGTATCGCCATCCGGGATGGTTGCCTGATCAAAGCCAAATGTCTGGCTGCTCACCACCTCTCCGAAAACATTGACTTCGTGAAATACCACCTGTACTTCGTCCAGGGTTAATGTTTCCAGTGGCTCGTTATTGATCGTAATTGAGATGTCCTGCGGACTCATGGCGCTACTGAAATCGAACGCTCCCTGGCCAACCCTGGTATCACTATTAAACACCTCGTAATACAGGGTGTTATCGGTGTCTACCATTTCAGCTTCATTATTTACAACGGCCAAAGTGAGAATTCCTTCAGTCTGGCCCCAGGTTTCCCCGGAAATCCGGGCATTCTGGCCAGGGTCCCTCGGCAGGGCTGCGATAGAAACCTGACCGGAAACCGCTACCTCATAACCATGTTCACCACTGACAACACCCGGATAATCCAGAGCACTGGTGGCACTGCTTTCGTCAAAGCCATCATTCCCAAGTACCAACTGGTAATGACCGGCTGGTAAATCATTAAACTCCAGAACCTGAACCGCCTGACCCGTTTCTGACAACTGACCACTGAAGCGACCCACTTCCACACCAGCAGATCCATTAACATCACTGTGTAACAAACGCACACCGGCAGACCAACTGATTCCATCAGCCGTATTCAGCGACACTGTAAGTGCTCCGCCTTCATGATTAAGCAGCCACTGATCCAGAGAGGTATAACCATTATCAGCAACGATTTTTCCGGAAACATCAGTCCCAAGGAGAGCACCTTCCATTATCTGAAAAGTACTGTTGGCAATGTCCAGGCTACTCTGATTAATCGGCTGGCCCGATGCATCGTCCGATACCAGCAACAGAGAAGCCTGTGCTGATGTCACTGTCGCCCCGTCATAAACATCAAAACTGAAGTTCGCTGTACCGCTGCTATGGGCTGTGGGTGTAAATAACCAGGAACCATTCCCATGATCGGTAATGATGCCCTGATGGGTAAACAGATTCTGGACACTCAGGTTATCCCCATCCACATCAGCAGCATTAGCCAGCAGAGCCGCCTCCGTAATGATTATCTGACTATATTGGCCGGTTGCGCCCAGAGCGGTAACCTCACTGATTACCGGTGCATCATTAACACCGGTAACGGTAATATTCACGGAAGATACTGAGGTTTCACCTTCGTCATCACTCATCACATAGCGGATCGTCACTGATTCCGTTGCACTGGCAGGCAGATCATCAAAATCATTGCCGGGGGTAAACTGCAACTGATTGTTAACAATGGTCACCGACCCCTGACCGGTGACCGGGTTACCACTGGCATCGACAATTTCCACACTATCGAGACTGAAATTAGCTGGACTGTCGTTATGATCCACGTCGCTATCGTTGGCCAGTACGTCCAAAGTGAGGGTAGCATTCTCCGAAGTGTTGCTCGTATCAACAAAGGCAACAGGGGCATCATTGATACTGGTCACCGTTACTGTCCGGATCGCCGTCACCGTACTGGTTCCATCGGTAACCTCAACAGAGAAACTGACTTCTCCATGGAAATTATTATCCGGCGTAAAAATCCAGTGACCATCACCCTGGTTGACTACTGCCCCATGATCTACCGAGATACCCTGGATGCTCAGGCTATCACCCTCCAGATCACTAAAGCCGTTTAATAAATCTACTTCCTGCAGGAGCAGAGTGTCATCTTCGGCGACCTTTGCGTCGACCGTAAAGCTCTCCCGTGTTGCAAGATTGCCACTGAATGCTGTGCCGTTTCTGCCATTACCACTGGTATCAGTCACCGTATCGCCCGTACCGGAAAAGTCTGTGCTGAACAGAAGATCATTGTTATCAAAATAGTCAGGCCCCTGATTCATCAGAGCCTTGATACTGCTGTCATCTAAACCAACGGTGTTGCCGAATATACCAACCTCGGCGATCTCGCCATTGGTGCCAAAACTCCCGTTAAGGTCACCATTCCTGACCAGTGAACCAATATTAACCAGATCAATATCCGTGCCCGTAAACAGGCTGGTGGTTGCTGATCCATTGTTGAAATGCACCGCCATACGTTCACCATCAATGTACATGCGGTTATCAATACCATCTACAACGGCAACAACATGGTGCCATTGGTCATCAAACAGGTAGCTCTCCCCTTGCCTGACCATCATGGAAAAGTGCGTACTGCCATTCATGGAAGCAAAAGTCAGGCTTTCATCATTCATCGATCTGGTGACACCGCCCGCTATGAAAAAGCTCTGGGTAGATGTTGTCGAGTCTGTCATGGACAGCAGAGTCGCATTGGCATGGTCGGAGTCCATCTTCACCCACAGGCTGATAGCACCGGTTCCGAGGCCTCCAAAATCATCAGCATGCTCGTTCAACGTGACAAAAGTAGAACCATTACCCATTGGCTGAGTGTTTACTGTGTGGCTCAGCGCAACTGGCGACAGGGCCAGTTCTGAAGGCGGATCATTAACAGGCAGCACATTGACCATCAGCGTTTCAGAAATGCTGGCGGTTTCTCCGGTAGCAGCCTCAGTAGCAATTGCCGTTACCGTCAGAGTGATATCCCCATTGAAATTCAACGGCGGTGTAATTTCCAGATTGTCCAGATCAGTGGCCGTTAAACTCCAGCTCCCATCAGGGTTTTGCTCTCCGGCAGAAAGCACAGCCCCTTCAGGAACATCCGTAATACTGATCGACAATGACTCACTGCCATCGGAATCTACCAGAACGGCTGTAAGATCCAGCGTAATAGCCGTGTCTTCCAGACCGACAGACTCACCAGTCATTTCCGGATTGTCGGTCGGCGTGATGGTCAGAGCGGGGAGATCCACAACCGGTGTCAAAACTATCGAAGCCCCTGCGGGTGTGCTGGATACCCCATCAAAAACATCAAAGGTAATGTTTGCCGTACCACTGAAGTGGGCATGGGGTTCAAATAACCATGATCCATTACCATTGTCGCTTAAAATACCCTGATCCGAAGCCAGACTCCGAACACTCAGCTGACCCCCATCTACATCGGAAGCATTGGCCAGCAAAGTTGCTTCGGTAATTTCAATCAGGCTGTCTTCACTGCTACTCCCTAACAGAACCGTCTCACTCAAAACAGGGGCATCATTTGTGCCCGTCACGGTAATGATTACTTCGGACTCTGAAACGGCACCTTCATCATCGTGCATTACATAGCGAACAGTGACAGTTTCAGTCTCACCCGCAGCCAGATCATCAAAATCAGCACCCGGCGTAAACTGAAGCTGATTATTAACGATACCGGCACTGCCCTGCCCCGTGACCGGATTTCCGTTATCATCAACAACACTGACTCCTCCCAGAGTGAAGCTGGCAGAAACATCATCATGATCGGCATCGGTATCATTGGCCAGCACATCAATCAGTAATGTCTGATTTTCGCTGCCTGCAGCAGTATCAGCCATTGCAACCGGAATATCGTTCTCTCCGGTCACGATAATCTTTACCGTGGATGAGAACCGGGTACCCTCATCGTCACTCATCACGTACTGAACAGTAACTACCTGTTCCTCATCAGAGGCCAGGGTTTCAAAATCATTACCGGGAGAAAACTGCAGCTGGTTATCAATAATGCTGACACTGCCCTGACCTCTGACAGAGTCGCCAATACTGTCAACAATGGCCACACTGTCGAGGCTGAAATTCTCTGATTCATCATTAACATCGTTATCATTAGCCAACGGGTCAAATAACAATAACCCGCTCTCACTGACAGTAACCCCATCGGGAATGGCTTCCGGTTCATAGTTTGAATTAATGATGGGCTGTTCCCTGACTACGAGCTCAAAGGAACGACTGCTGTCTGCTACCAAGGCTATTGTTTCAGTGATGATTGAAGCCGATTCTGAGGCTGTTTCCTCTTCAGTGCCGGAAGCGCCGGCGCTATCTTCTTCAGCCTCGTCTTCAGCCTCTTCCCTTGCATTCTCTTCAGTTTCATCGGACTCTTCGTCTGCACCTTCTTCAGCAGTATTATCGGAAACACCTGAGTTAGCACCTGCTCCGGAAGCGCCAGTTGCCGATGACGCAGCATCAGATGAAATGGCAACATTGGCTGTACCGGCAGCAGCAGCCCCCTGGACTGCGGATGAAGAGACGAGACCAGCAGTACGGCCCGTTCTGGCAGAACCGGTGCTTTCCTCCTGAGCCTCTTCATCTTCACTACTGCCAGAAAAAGACTCCCATTGTTCTATGGCAAGATCAGCCCGGGCTTCTTCACGGCCCCTGATATCAGCCTTTTGATTTTCACCAATCAGCCCATCAGAAGCCCCCAGAACCATGGATGTCTTTAATGCTGCACCCACACTTTCACTACCGGATGCAGAAGATTTCGCCTGATTAGTTTCACTCATTTTTACCAATCCATTTTATTGTGATGACTGACCCGAGCCAGGGGCAACCCGAATCAGATATGACCAATTTCATGGAAGTGTTTAATAACCGGGCTCATCAGGTAGCTGATCAGTGAGACCCTGCCACGCTCAATGGTACCGTACAGCGTCATGCCATATTTCAATGGAAACTGCTCATCCCTGTATTTCAGAAATGCCCGGTCTGGCACCACTTCAACCCGGTAAAACAGATCATGGCCAGACTCTTCAAGACGATCAACACTGATGCGGCTGATGGTACCGTCGAGATAACCGAAAATTGTATGATCGTAAGCATCCAGTCGCAGTCTCACATCGGTATCGACCTTAATCATCCCAATATCACTGGCAGAGACATTCAGAGTGATTTTGTAGGGTTTCGGCGTATCTTCAATAATCTCGGCAAAGGTATCGCCCTGGTTGATAAACTTACCTTCCTGAGAATAGTGAACCTGGCGAACCACTCCGGAAACCGGAGAACGAATATAAGAGCGCTCAATATAATACTCATATAAACGAATACTGTTGCTCACTTCCCGAAGCTGCTCTTCATATCGTTCAATTTCAAAAACAATACGTTCTTCAAATTCTTTTTTAACTTTCAGCAGGTCTTTACGGGAACGAAGTACTTTATGTGTCGAATCCATGGTCTGCATGGAACCGGCAGCTTTCTTTTCTACCAGTGCAGTAATGGCCTGATTCTTCTGACTGTCGATAGCCACCAGCGCCTGCAGGTTTTTCAGGCTGTCATGGTAGTTATTGCTGATCAGGACAAAACGGGACACCTGCGTTTCCAGCTGCGTGCTATCCGCCATTCTATCCAGCTGCTGCTCTTCAAGGAGTGCATTGAGAATGTCGAGTTTCTTCTCCAGGCGCTGCTGCTTTTCAGTGAAAATATCCAGGTTGATCTTCTGCTCTTCATTATCCAACTCAACCAATACATCACCCTGCTCAATGAAATCGCCTTCAGTGACATAAATACGCTGAATCACACCATCATCGGAAAAATCGGCATGGGCAGGCGCCGAATAGGAAGACACTTCTCCATCGGCACGGGTAAAGACTTCAACCTCAACAAATGTGCTGATCAGCACCAGGGTTAAAAAGAGGAAACCACTGACTATGAGTCCTTTCTTTGCATCCATACTGATTTACTTCCTGATAAATACTAAGAATAATCACCCCTCCCGTTCTTTTCCTTCCCAGGGAGCATACAAAAGTCTCATTTTTTATCTTTTTTTGAGATAAAAAATAAATATAAAATAGCTAAATATAAAATAAATCCAGAAAAAGCTGATATCTCAGCAACTTAACTACTTTATTGAATTCTTCTTTTCTTATAATTGTTCACTGGATGAGCCCCCGGGTGCATAGAAAAGGTGTTGCCACTCACGAAGCATGACGGCAGACAAAGTAAACACGAATAATGGCATCAACCATCAATCAGTACTTCATCTCGCTTAACCAGCAGCACAAGCTGACCGCCATAACAGATGCCACCCGGCCAGGGAGCCAGTATCTCAATGGTGTCCGGGCGATGAAAATGAGCTGACTTGGTTTCCGGGTGCGGATAATAGATCCAGCCAGCAACCATCTGCTGCCCAGTCTTGAGAAAACAGTGGGAAAAAGAGAACGTCTCACATCCTCCAGGTCAGGATAACCCGGGTAATGTCAGTTCAGGTGAGATCAGTTGAAAGGTATGTGGAGCAATGGAAATATTGAGAGTGCCATCAAAACAATCAGAAAGATCAAGCCCCACCTCAAGGAAGCAGGGTTTCTGCAACCGGATAGAACCACCGGGGAACGGACAATTGCTGGTCTGACCAGAAGACCACTCTTCCGGTAAGGAACACCAGACCTTGATAGCCCATCACAACCCTGACATAAGCCAATATGAGATAAAATTATGGCTGTCAGACCAGGGTTGGCAAACGGACTTTCGACAATAGCCTCAGAAATAAACGACCAGAAATCTTTCCAGCACCAGTGCATGATTTCAATAGGATTGACATATCATAAAGCAGTGGTACCGATCTTCAGGCATGATACTGATTTTTTGTCTGCATTATACCTGTCAAGTACCACATCCAGCTTTCCTCTGAAGAACAGCAGAGCCTGAAACAAATCGTTCACACCGATAAAGTTGCGTCCGGTAAACGAACTCGTCATGTGCTCCTGGTCATTAAATTATGCTCTTTGCACCAATGTTCAATTGCTGTATTAACAGACTCGATTTCAAAGGCATACCATTGCTCCAGGCTGCCAGTACGCTCAAGGAACAGCTTGAATTTAGAGTATGCGCCCTTGCGGCGAAAGAACTCATAAACAGAGTCAAGATCACTCGGCAATTGCTGAGCAGTAAACGCTAAAGCGAGAGAACGCCCTAAGTCCAAATCCTGTTTAGAAGGCACTGATAGGTAGCGTTCATTTTCATACACATCAATGGGCAAATCTTCGTCAACACAATCCCCCGAATAATATATTGTCCCGGTTTTACGATCCAAAAATGCTTCCGATTCAAGTGAAGGACAACTCGAAACAAATTCAACAGCCAATTGTAGATCATCAATGCTTACTTCCATGATTACCCCCTTTGAGCACATAACGCCTGCATGGCCGGCTGCTGAAGGCAGTCCGAGCCGATGTGTTTGTTAGCCACCCATACTGACAATCTGTCTGGACTGGCCACTAATTGGATATTACTTCTGAAAAGGGTCTGGATCACAAACAACCATTCCACTGCCTTTATTTCCTTATTATGCTTCTCCTCGCCTTTGACCACCTACGTAAATCAAGTTTTTTGAAAGGCGGATTTTCAAATTTTTGGCAACTACCGGTTCAACAGTTCTGCATTCGCTGGGTATTTCTCAAGTAACTCAACAAGCTTCCTGGCGCCTTCTACAGGTTTAAGATGGGTCAGTGCCCGCCGCAAAACCCTTACCCTTTCGATATCTTTCGAATTTAGAAAAAGCTCCTCACTCCGCGTGCTACTTTTAGCAATACCCAGCGAGGGGAAAGTCTGCTGATTCGAAGAACGGTTCCAACCCTTTATATTTGAATGATTTAATCATGCAATCGACTGCAGCGTGCTGCGCAACACCATCAATCTTGAGACAGTCTGACGCCTGCATGTGGGGCGCCGAAGGCGGCGGCTGCATGCACTTATCACCTGCCTGCTGGTTGATGAAACTCGATAATATTGGCATCGGGATCTCTTATAAAGAAGAATTGAGCACCCTCAAATTCTACTCGCTCAGTAATCGTAATGCCCAATTCTTGAATTTGCCGTAATGCTGACTGGATATCGGATATTTCCAATGCTACATGTGTATAGCCTGGATACTTCACTGATTCTTCCATCAGAATATTCTTCCTTGGAGCTTCTTCTGATGTGTTAAGGATGAGATTAATGTTCACCCCAGATGGATGCTCTATGATAGCAACGGGTTCAGGACCAACTGGACCTACAAGGAATATGAATCCGAGTTTTTCGTAGAATTTTCGAGAAATGTCTAAATCTCGAACCCTTAAACCAACGTGATTTATTCTTTGTATTTCTTTCATTATTCGTAATCCAATTGATGTGAGGCAGGTAACGTCAGCATAGCCAGCTGCCGGAGGCAGTCCGAGCTGATGGCCGTGACGCCGTTATTAACTTCGATTGGCCACGGGACTTGAAGCCATACCAAAGCCTGAGATTAACTGAGACCAGGCTTAATGCAAGCAACCAACCTGGCTTATGCAGAAGGCTGACTCACGGCACGAAACCATTATCGTAGGAAGATTGGGGGCAAGTCTTTCATTTTGCATAAGTGCAAGATTCAAGACCCGACCCCGGTTTTCCAAGATTCAAGACCCGACCCCGGTTTTCCTGGGACTAATGCCAAGGCTTTTTTGCCAGGAAAATGGTATGTCGACTGCCTTTACCAGGCCTCGCTCTCACTGTACGTACTTGAACTGAGAATCCAGCTTTTTTTAGTTGAATAGTGAACATGGAATCTGCACCGGCAGACCACACTGCCAACATCCCTTCAGGGCGTAAGCTCTTATATAAGGCATCTAAACCACTCGTGGAATACAGCCAATTATTATTACTATGGGTAATACCTTCCGGACCATTATCGACATCCAGTAAAATGGCATCAAAATCTGGCTGCTGTATTTTTATTAACTCGGCGATATCACCCAACCGTACTTGGCAGCGACTATCTGCCAATGGCTTGCCTGCACATTCACCTAGCGGGCCCTGGTTCCATTCCACTACCTCTGGAATAAGCTCTGCGACAGTGACCCGTGAGTTTGCAGTAACACTCTCTAGTGCTGACGCCAAGGTATAGCCCATACCCAAACCACCAACTAACACTTCTGCATTGTCTTTATTTTTAATATGAGCACAGCCGAGTTTGGCCAATTCCTGTTCGGAATTATAAACCCGACTATTCATTAACTCCCCGCGCACGCCGGAAAGCCGAATAGAAAATTCATCTTCGCGGCGAAACAAAGTCAACTCACCGCCATTGTTGGGAATAATCGCTATCGCGAGTTTGTTTAATTGTTTCATATTAATTCGCCGTGGTTATAGTGGGAAGACGAAGATTGGGGTCAAGTCTTTCATTTTGCATAAGTGCAAGATTCAAGACCCGCCCTCGGTTTTCGCGCAGTCCGCTGGAAATTCTTGTTATGCCCTGTGTCTTAATTATCGTAATTCTTGAAACACTTCTGGACATTGTTCTGCAATTCTTAGCAATGCTTTTGCTGGGCCTTGTGGATTTCGGCGACCTTGTTCCCAGTCTTGTATGGTTCTTATGCTGACCCCCATAAAACCTGCAAACGCCGACTGCGATAATTTTAATTTCTTCCTGATTTCTTTAGCTGGAGACGGTTCTGAAAGGATAGAGGCTTTAAGCTTTCCTTCACCGGACTTAAACGATTTAATTTCCTCAATACCATCAAAAATTTCTTGACCTATATCACGCTCACTCATTTTTGATAGCCTCCGAAATTTTCTTTAGAATTTGACCAGAAATAGTGGCTTGCTCTGATTTGCTGTAAATTGTGAGCATCCAGATTTCGTGATCACTCTTCTTTCAGTGGTAAATTACTCGAACACCGCCGATTTTATCTTTCCCTTCTGGAGTCCAGCGTACTTTTCGGACACCCCCGCTACCACGAACAATATCACCAGAATCAGGTTTTTCCTGTAGGTGCCACTGCAAGATACTGAATTCAGAATCAGACAAATAATCTGATATAAGCTTGGTAAATTTACTTGTTTCAATGAAAATCATTGATCACAATGTATACGGCGTTGCCGTATCTTGTCAAGTACTCATATCTTATTAATCAGGCTGACAATTTCTATTTGGGCTAACGACTGGACAAGGAGAATAAGACACCCATAAACTGGACTTTCCAAATGTAGACTCATTTTTTTAAGCCTGATTGATTAAACTGCATTCCGTTACTGCGTAGTGCTGGTTCAGCCTGCGCCAACCAGAATCCTGTCCGTTAGTTTTTCATCCAAAAGCTGGATTCACCCTCAATAGTATTGTCTGCATCACTTGGACTCAGGGATGGTTAATACTGATGATGATTGAGTTGTCAGTTTTTATAGCCAATCAGGTTTTATTGGGTTTTAAGATTATGGCTGTCCTATTTCTTGTCCTATTTCTTCGTGAATATCTTTGCGATAGAAGTCTGTGCCTATGCAATCATGTCCAATCATTACCATGCTGTGTTGCACATCAACACACCCGCCGCGAAGCAGTGGTGTGACAGGGAGGTGCTCAAACGCTGGGCACAATTATTTAATGGGCCAATGCTGGTTCAGCGTTATCTTGCCGGTGAGAAACTGGATGATGCGGAACAACTGAGAGTTGATGAATATGCTCTGGTGTTCCGGGAACGATTACAGGACATCATCTGGTTTATGCGCTGTCTTAACGAGCATCTGGCCCGCGAAGCCAATCAGGAAGATGGCTGCAAAGGCCGATTCTGGGAAGACCGTTTCAAAAGCCAGGCCCTGCTGGATGAAGCAGCTATTCTCACCTGCATGGCTTATGTGGACCCTAATCCCATAAGAACAAAGATGGCCGATACACCGAAAACCTCTGCCTACACTTCCATTCAACAACGAATAACGCACCTGGATAACAATCTGACCAATAAAAAAACCGGCCTGCTGCTCAAACCCCTGCAATGCCCTGGACAAAACCCCGATGAGTCCATTCCGTTCAGCCGACAATACTACTTTGAATTAGTGGACTGGAGCGGAAGAATACTCAAAGCCGGCAAACGAGGAGCCATACCCGCTGATACGCCTCCCATTCTGACCCGACTGGGTATAGATGAAGAAGAGTGGCTAAAAACCATAGACTGGAATAATCGTTTCAGACGTGCGGTTGGTAAATTGGCCGCCATGAAAGCCTTCGCTGAAAAGCAGGACGGCAGTGGTTTCAGGGTACTCTTGCTTGTCGTCGGTTATACTCATCGGCACCATTGTAAAACTGATTTCTCTTAGCCTGATTGATTAAACCGCACTCCGTTGCCATGTAGTGCTGGTTCAACTGCGCCAACCAGAATCCTGTCTGTTAGTTTTTATCCAAAAACTGGATTTACCCCCAAAGTAATATCTGAATCACTTGGATTCAGAGATGTTTAATACTGAGGATGATTGATTTGTTAGTTTTTATAGCAAATAAATTATTATTGGATTTTAAAATTATGGCTGTCCTACTTCTCCCTACTTCTCCCTACTTCTCCTCTTGTTTTTTATACAAGAATTGACGGGCGTTCAGGTGAAGGGCAGGATAACAAACCGTCTAACAGGAAGCAGATTTTATACAAAGGCCGGCTTTGGCTTATAGGAACCCACGCCTATTTCTATTGTTTCTGCTTTTCTTTCCTTTGTCTCTAAAGCTAGTTCTTTCGTCCTTTCATCACGGCAGATCCTCATAAGAACATCATCTGCCGTATCCTGGCCTCCCTCTTGTGATGGGGGTACAGCCAGATAGTTTTTATTGCTGGGTACGCATTTTTGGAAAATAACGACTACGACCATCACAACGACCAACATAACCAATAATACAATAGTTGCTATTATTTTTTCCTGTGCGGACGTTTCACTACTGGTGTCGGCTACCATATTCCCCACACTGCCTGTAGCATTCGCCATTACATTTCCCATGCCTGTTGTAGCATTGGTCATCATATTTTCCATGGTGGTTGTAGCATTGGTCGTCATATTTTCCACGGTGACTTTAGCATGGGTTAAGTCGCCAGCTCCCGGGGCAGAATAAAAACCCTCACCATCTGTGAGCCCATGATCCGAAATACTCTTTGTAGTTGACTGTCCCATTGCCCCACTGAGAAACGTTACTATTCCCATAGCAACACAGGCAAACCGCTCATAAGCAAACAGCGGACGGCTATACTGTCGGGAAGCAGGTTGTCCATGATCTGAAACTTTACCTTTATCTGCATTCTCTTTTTTAACCGAAAGCCCAAATGCTACCGGCGGACCAGATCTACGACAATTCTGATTATCATCCACCTCAGAGCGATAGACTGAATGTATTCCCTGCATACCCTGCATACCCTGCATACCCTGCATACCCTGCATAGTCCAGACCTCGAATAATTGGATTAATTTAAATAGCAGTAATGGCTTTATCACCAGATTGATCAGAAATTTCACATGCATTTAAAATTACACGAAGACTAGTAAATATAAATTAAATTACAAACACCATGACTAATCATTCGGTAAACTCCCGACTATGCAGGGGTACTCTCACAGGCTTGGCCGAGGCTACGGCAGGCTCTTTTGGAGAATTTTCTCAACCGCCTATTGTGGTGTTTCAGACAGGATATTGATAATCGATATACGCTCGTTGTGGCGCGCACCGGAGGGCACAGTAGAAACCGTGCCCAGGCCAGAAAAAATCAGAAGGTATCACCAGGCACCCTGACCCAGCCTTCCATCAATACTCTGGCACTGCGGCTCATCATCGCTTTTTTCACCGACCACTGACCATCATTCAGTACGGCTTCAGCACCGACTTTCAAAGTGCCCGACGGGTGACCAAAACGCACCGCATTTCGCTCGCCACCGCCGGCGGCCAGATTGACCAGGGTTCCGGGAATAGCCGCAGCGGTACCGATGGCTACAGCAGCAGTCCCCATCATAGCGTGATGGAGCTTACCCATGGACAGGGCGCGAACCAGCAGATCCACCTCGTTTTCAGAGACCTCTTTACCACTGGAAGAAAGGTAACTCTCAGGCTTTGAGACAAACGCCACTTTTGGGGTGTGTTGTCGGGTAGCGGACTCTTCGATGTTACTGATCAACCCCATACGAACAGCACCATGGGCTCGAATAGTTTCAAACATTGCCAGGGCTTGCTCATCACTATTAATGGCTTCCTGCAACTCGGTTCCCTGGTAGCCAATATCTTTTGCATTGACGAAAATGGTGGGGATACCGGCATTAATCAGGGTGGCCTTCAGTGTGCCAACGCCCGGTACTTCAAGATCATCTACCAAATGGCCCGTTGGGAACATGGTGCCTTCACCATCGGCTGGATCCAGAAATTCAACCTGAACTTCAGCCGCAGGAAAAGTCACACCATCAAGATCAAAGTCGCCCGTTTCCTGAACCGCACCCTCCGTCATGGGGATATGAGCTATGATGGTTTTCTTGATATTGGCCTGCCAGATTCTGATGGTCGCGATGCCATTTTCCGGAACCCGTTCCCCATCAACCAAACCACTGGTAATGGCAAAAGCACCAACGGCCGCAGTGAGATTACCGCAGTTACCGCTCCAATCCACAAAGGGCTTATCAATAGACACCTGTCCAAACAGGTAATCCACATCGTGATCTGGCTGACTGGTTTTTGAAAGAATCACTGTTTTGCTGGTACTGGACGTCGCGCCCCCCATACCGTCAATCTGCTTACTGTATGGATCAGGACTGCCAATCACTCTCAGCAACAGCGCATCCCGGACTTCGCCGGGAACCTGCGCAGCTGCCGGAAGATCGGTCAGCTTGAAAAAGACCCCTTTGCTGGTACCACCACGCATATAGGTGGCAGGAATTTTTATTTGAGGTGAATGAGCCAAGATAAACAGCTCCTTAGTGGGGATTCTTATGTAGGTCGGTTCCCCGTTCAGGGGAGCCGACTCGTGACCCAACCGCCATGCACCAAACAAGTTTTGGCGTTAACGGATGGTTTAATGGTCGGCTCCCCCCGACGGGGAACCGACCTACGGATTAAATCAGGCAGGTGCCTCTGACTCAAGGAAGTCTTTGGCAAAGCGCTGGAGTACACCACCGGCGGAATAGACAGACACTTCTTCTGCGGTATCCAGACGACAGGTTACTGGCACCTCAACGGTTTCACCATTTCTCCGATGAATCAGCAGCGCCAGCGTTGCTCCCGGTGTAGGCTCACCTGCCACATCGTAGGTTTCGGTACCATCAATACCGAGTGTTTTACGGGTTGTGCCTGGGTTGAATTCCAGAGGCAATACGCCCATTCCCACCAGATTAGTCCGGTGAATACGCTCAAAGCCTTCCGCAACAATCGCCTCAACGCCGGCCAGACGAACCCCTTTGGCCGCCCAGTCACGGGATGAGCCCTGACCATAATCAGCGCCAGCCACAATGATTAATGGCTGCTTACGCTCCATATAGGTCTCAATGGCTTCCCACATCCGGGTTTCTTTGCCTTCCGGTTCAACCCGTGCCAGAGACCCCTGCTTAACCTCACCATTGGCATCCAGGCACATTTCATTAAGGAGTTTTGGATTGGCAAACGTCGCTCTCTGGGCGGTGAGGTGATCACCCCGGTGGGTTGCATAGGAGTTAAAATCTTCCTCAGGCAGACCCATTTTCGCCAGATACTCACCGGCAGCGCTGCTGGCCATAATGGCGTTGGAGGGTGACAGATGGTCAGTGGTGATGTTATCGCCCAGAACGGCAAGCGGTCGCATGCCTTTCATTGTCCTTTCACCCGCCAGGGCACCTTCCCAATAAGGAGGGCGACGGATATAGGTACTCATTGGCTGCCAGTCGTACAATGGGCTCTCTGCTTCTTCTGCCTTACCCAGATCAAACATTGGGATGTACACCTGATGGAACTGCTCAGGCTTCACGGACCTGGCGACAATCGCATCAATCTCTTCATCGCTGGGCCAGATATCTTTCAGGGTAATGGCGTTACCACTTTTGTCGGTACCCAGTACATCTTTTTCAATATCAAAGCGCATGGTACCGGCAATGGCATAAGCGACCACCAGGGGTGGTGACGCCAGGAAGGCCTGTCTGGCATAAGGATGGATACGACCATCAAAGTTACGGTTTCCAGACAGTACCGCCGTCGTATAGAGATCACGGTCAATCACTTCCTTCTGGATCTCCGGGTCCAGTGCTCCACTCATGCCATTACAGGTGGTACAGGCGTATCCAACGATACCAAAACCCAGTTTTTCCATCTCTGAAAGAAGACCTGCATCTTCAAGATAGAGTTTGGCCACTTTGGAACCGGGAGCAAACGACGATTTCACCCAGGGCTTGCGAATCAATCCCAGCTCATTGGCCTTGCGGGCAACGAGACCCGCCGCCACAACATTGCGCGGATTACTGGTATTGGTACAGCTGGTGATAGCGGCAATGATGATGGCGCCATCGGGCATCAGGCCCTCCTGTTCCTCCCACTCTTTTTTCCAGGGGCCGGCTATACCACGACTTTCCAGCTCAGCGGTTGGCAGACGACGATGAGGGTTAGAAGGCCCGGCCATATTGCGGCAGACCGTTGAAAGATCAAACGTCAGCACCCGCTCATATTCAGCAGCTTCCAGATCATCTGCCCAGAGTCCGGTGGTTTTCGCATAGTGTTCTACCAGGGCCACTTGCTCAGGCTCACGTCCGGTTAGCTTGAGATAATCAATGGTCTGTTGGTCGATATAGAACATTCCGGCAGAAGCACCAAATTCCGGTGTCATGTTGGAGATGGTTGCCCGGTCACCGATGGTCAGATTGGCTGCGCCTGCGCCAAAAAACTCAAGAAAAGCAGAGACTACCCGCTCATTCCTTAGAAACTCGGTTATTGCCAGTACAATATCTGTGGCGGTAATGCCCGGCTGACGCTGACCGACCAATTCAACACCGATGATGTCAGGCAGTCGCATCATGGAAGGACGGCCCAGCATCACCGTTTCGGCTTCCAGACCACCCACACCAATGGCGATAACACCCAGCGCATCAATGTGAGGGGTATGGCTGTCAGTACCGACACAGGTATCCGGATAAGCAATACCATCACGAGCCTGGATAACCGGAGACATTTTCTCCAGATTAATCTGGTGCATGATGCCATTACCGGCAGGAATCACGTCCACATTTTCAAAAGCGGCCTTGGTCCACTCAATAAAGTGGAAACGATCTTCGTTACGACGGTCTTCAATGGCCCGGTTTTTATCAAAAGCGTCCGGGTCGAAACCACCGTGTTCTACGGCGAGGGAGTGATCAACAATTAACTGAGTAGGAACCACAGGGTTAACTTTTGATGGGTCTCCCCCCTGATCTGCAATGGCATCTCTCAGGCCTGCAAGGTCGACCAGGGCGGTCTGCCCAAGAATGTCATGACAGACAACACGGGCCGGGTACCAGGGAAAGTCCAGGTCCCGCTTGCGCTCGATAATCTGCTTCAGTGAATCAGTTAGTGTTGCCGGGTCACAGCGACGAACCAGCTGCTCAGCCAACACTCTGGAAGTATAAGGTAAGGTTTTCCAGGCGCCCGGTTGAATCGCTTCCACGGCTTCACGGGTGTCAAAATAGTCGAGCTGGGTACCGGGTAAGGGCTTACGAAAATCAGTGTTCATACGTCGAACGTCCACCGGGCAAATTATTTGAGGTGCAGGCAACTCTGTGACTGCTTTATTATCCTGAGGCTTTGATTTGAACCACAAAGGCACAAAGGTTAACCCTCGTTCCCACGCTCCGCGTGGGAATGCAGAGCCAACCACCGCAGATGCCTGCGATTCACGGAGAACGCTCCCACGCAGGACCCGCAGGGCCTAAAAGCGTGGGAGCGAGGAAGCTTTGTCTTTCCTCTGAGTCCTCCGTGCCTCTGTGGTAGAAAACCGTCCCTATGGTCGATCTTCAATAGCAACCCACTCAGACGTTTCCGGACCGGTATAGTCTGCAGATGGCCGAATAATCCGGTTATTGGAACGCTGCTCCATGACATGAGCAGTCCAGCCGGCAACACGAGAGCAAACGAAGATAGGCGTAAACAGCTTGGTAGGAATACCCATAAAGTTATAAGCAGAGGCATGGAAGAAATCCGCATTACAGAATAACTTCTTCTCACGCCACATCACCGCTTCTACACGTTCAGAAACCGCATACAGGCACTCATCACCGACCTGCTCAGACAGCTTCTGCGACCACTCTTTAATAATGGCATTGCGCGGGTCTGACTCACGGTAAACCGCATGACCAAAGCCCATGATTTTGTCTTTTCGTGCCAGCATGCCCATGATTTTATCTTCAGCTTCATCCACAGAACGCCAGTTCTCAATCATTGCCATTGCCGCTTCATTAGCGCCACCATGCAGTGGACCACGGAGAGAACCGATGGCAGCCGTCACACAACTGTGAATATCAGACAGGGTGGAAGCACACACACGACCCGTAAATGTTGAAGCATTGAATTCATGCTCCGCGTAAAGCACAAGAGAAGCGTGCATTACCTGAACATGCAGTGGCTCGGGCTTTTTGTTGTGCAGTGTCCAGAGAAACTGTTCAGCAATAGAATCAGCGTCAGTATTCACATCCACACGCACACCATTGTGGCTGAAGTTATACCAGTAGTTGATCATGCCCGGAAAAATCGCCAGCAAACGGTCGATATGATCGTTCTGCTCAGAGAAATCCTGTTCGGTTTCCAGGTTACCCAGCATGGAGCAACCCGTACGCATGACATCCATAGGATGGGCATTGGCAGGAATCTGTTCCAATACCGTTTTCAATGCATCCGGAAGCGAACGGAGGCCTTTCAGCCTGGTTTTGTAAGCGCCCAGTTCAGCTTGATTGGGCAGTTTTCCGTAAAGCAGGAGGTAAGCGACTTCTTCGAATTGTGCTTTGTCCGCCAGTTCTTTGATGTCATAGCCACGGTAAGTCAGACCGGAACCGGTTTGACCAACCGTACACAGTGCGGTTTCACCCGCTGACTGGCCACGCAGACCAGCACCACTTAATTTCTTTTCTGTCCCAGAGTTCGTCGACATAGTACTTCTCCGTTTTTTTATTTCAGTGTCAGGCACCGAGTCAGCTACCTTT
>NZ_JAVRMB020000127.1:0-21384 GCF_031844845.1 Endozoicomonas sp. | reverse complement strand
CACCAGAATTTTGTTGATCTATATCAATTGCACACAACCCAATAAATACGAATAATAACGATTCTCATTTTTACAGTAGAACGATCCAATTATGGTTGCCAGACACACCCTGGGTTCCGAGCTGACCGGGATATCATCCCCTGATCCACTGAAGTTTGCCTTTGCCGGTAAAAAGTCAGCCCATACTCGTAGCGGCTCCATCCCGGTTCCTGCAGAGCATACTCAGGATGTATACCGGCAACTGATGGATAGCCCAGCTAACCCGCAACCGCTTGCCCAGAGTAAGCGACTTGCCTATATCCATATTCCTTTTTGCCGAACCCATTGCTCTTACTGTGGTTTCTATCAGAACACCACCAAGAAAGATGAAATCGCCCGCTATGTAGATTACCTCGAGCGGGAAATTCGCATGTCAGCACAGGATGCCTGGACACAGGAAGGCCTGTTTCAAGGCGTCTATTTCGGCGGTGGAACACCAACAGACCTGACACCTGAGCAGATTCTTCGCCTTGGCAATGCGGTTCGGGAGTCTCTGCCACTGACCAATGATGTAGAAATGACCTTTGAAGGCCGTTTCCATGGCTTTGACAATGACAAGGTAGCCGCCTGTCTGGACGCTGGCTTTAACCGCTTTTCCCTGGGAGCCCAGAGCTTTAATACAACCATCCGTCGTCGGATGAGCCGTATTGATTCGGGTGAATTCCTGCTGGAAAGGCTGGACTATTTTAACAGCCTCAACAACGCCGCTGTGGTCATAGACCTGATGTTTGGTTTACCAGGTCAAACCATGGACGACTGGGAGCAGGATCTTCACACCTTTCTGCAATCAAAGGCTCATGGTGTCGATCTTTATCAGCTGATACTGCTCGGTTCCAGTCGCATGAAACAGTCTATTGAAAAGGGCTCCATGCCAGAACCTCCAACGTCACCGGAGCGTGCTGAAATGTTTCGGATGGGCGTTGAAACGCTTAGTGCCCATAAAACAGGAAGACTGAGTGTCAGTCACTGGGGAAGGGATAGCCGTGAGCGGAATATATACAACCATGGGGTGAAATCCGGCGCTGAGATTATGCCCTTTGGTTCTGGTGCCGGCGGTAATTTTTCCGGTCACAATGCCATGAGCCTCAGAACACTACCCACCTATTATGAAGCGCTGGATGCGGGTAAAAAACCCCTGATGATGATGAGTAAAGCCACTGGCAATAAACCATTATCAGGCACGATGGGCTCTGGTTTTGACCGTGGCTGGCTGGAAATCGCCAAGCTTGACCACGCTGGCGGGGAAGGCATGAGTGAACACTGCATGCCTTTGTTTGAAGCATGGCAGGACAATGGATTGGCAACCATCCACCATGGCATTCTCGACCTGACTCTGCCAGGGCAGTTCTGGAACGTCACCATGCACCAGGCAATGATTAATTTTCTTGAACAAAACCCATTAGACGGACAAAACACGGAGAAAGCGGCATGACACTGGCCAAACAGGTGCAGGATATTCTGACTGAAAACCCTGCGATTTTACCGGCAGAAATTGCCAACCAGCTAAATGCCAGCGAACTGGATATTATTCAGGCAATGCCTGCCGATATGGTGACACTGATTGATGCCAGCCATTATCTGGATATACTGCGGGATATCAAAACCTGGGGTGAACTGACTCTGGTAATTGACGTCGATGGCTCGATATTTGAAATGGTCGGCCATTTCCCCAAAGGTGGCGATAAGTTCGGCTACTACAATCTGAGTGACCGACGCACGCCTCTGAAAGGACACCTGAAGGTGGATAATGTTGCCGTCATCGCGGTGGTAAGCAAGCCATTTCACGGCGTAGCAACCCGCTCCGTTCAGTTCCTGAGCAAGCAGGGACGTATGCTGTTTAAAGTTTATCTGCGCAGAGATAAAGAGAAGAATTTCTTTCCGGAGCAGCTGGAAAGATTTGAAGCATTGAAAAAACTGGCTGTTGCATAAGCCTGTTAACAAGTAACAACCACGGGTGCTTGCCCGTGGTTGTTACTTATGTATTTCTGCAAACTTAAGATTTTTTGAATCCCTGAGGTTAAGCACTGGATACATGATCACTGCTACCTCTCGCTTGTTTTTCAGCTGCACTGTAATGCTGATAACTATTGCTTATGTAGAGCGTAGCTTTGGCGGTTCTGCTGGTATAGATCTCCTCATTTTCCCTGCAAACAAAACCTGCCTGGCGAGTATAATCCCATCCACCTATCAGAGTTAGATTGACATCAAGTTCTTCTGCCAAAATTCGACCTTCAATATTATGGCGTCCCCAAAACAGACCGTTTTCCATAACCAGCGGTTTATACTCCTCAATAGAAGAGTATTGAATCATTCTTGGCTCTTGACTATTTGTCTGGATTAACTCTCTGTATTTTTCTTTATCAGCAGCCCTGCACAGCAGGATTTTAAGGGCAAGATACGGAGAATAACGACTCTCTTCCTGTGTCGCTAACTCATCTAACGTCTCCTGACACTTCTGGACTAAACCTTCTTGAATGCCAGAACTGAGCCCTTGCCATAAAGCGTCGTATAAACAATTGCCATCATCCATAGTAGCTAAAACACGATACTCACTCTGTTGGTTCAATTCCTTTTCATAACACTTAAAAACCCCCTCAATTATTGTTTTACATTGTTCTTTATCTAAGAATAAATGCTGTGATTTTATCTCTTGATGCTTTACAAAATAATCTGGAAATCTATTTTTTAGCTCTTGAAAAAAACTTATTGCGGATTCAATTTTAATAGATTCAGAGTTAAAGTACTCACTCTCAAAATCTTTCAAAAACTCCATATCGGTCACAGTATTGCCAGAACTGGAAGCTCGATCATTTTCTACTAAAAAACGTCTTCCCTCATATATAGAACCAACATCTTCATCACATTTCGTTTCAGCACCATGCATTCTAGCTCTGTCAGGCATTGATACATGATTCCCTGACTCTTCCAGTCCACGATTCCTTCTTTCAAAGTACTGGCATGCTTTAAAGCCAAAATATGTTCCTTCGGCCAAAACATTTATTATTGGAAATGCAATGTAAACTTCGGGACTTCTTTCTCCGATACCAATCAATGTACCAACAACGCCTGTAAGAATACCTCCTGCCAGAATGGCCATGGCCTTTTTATCTTTAAACATTGAAACACCAAACCCTCTCCAACTGGCATGGCGAGGTGGTTGACGGGGAACAGCTTCTCCAGCATCTAACCTTTCAAAGTCAACTTCCCACCCTGCCACTCCATTTGGGAACATAACAGACTCCTTTAGTCTATTTATACGACGCTATATAACTAAATAGTTCCCTACAGTAATTCCCGATTTCTTTTATAACCCGCTACATTACTTTAATAAGTGCATGAGCAACCGATTCCACCTGCTCTTTAATCATACCCGGATATATGGGCAATGAAAGACAGTGTTCAGCCAACTGCTCACAAACTGGCAATTCACATTCATTCTCCAGGTTACTCAGTGCCCTTTGCTTGTTTAATGGCAAAGGATAATAAATAGCACTGGCGATACCCTTCCCTTCAAGACGCTTCTTAATCATGTCTCTGCCAGAAGGTAAAACCACCGTAAATTGATGATAAATATGCTCATCCCGATCTTCAGGATAAAGAACTTCTGTATCCTGCAGAAACTCACGATACCATTGAGCAACCTTTTTACGGTCGTTATTAAATGCATCAATATACTGGAGTTTGATTCTTAACAAACCAGCCTGAATTTCATCCAGACGACTGTTGTAGCCTGAACACTCATGGTAGTACTGACATGCACTGCCATGATTACGGAGCATTCGAACCGTTTCAGCGGCCTGCAAATCACTGGTTATTACCAGACCTCCATCACCAAAACCACCAAGATTCTTACTGGGAAAAAAGCTGAATGTGCCCAGTAAGCCATAGTTGCCTGTTTTCCGGGCTTTATAGGAGGCTCCAAAAGATTGAGCACAATCTTCCAGAAAAATTAAACCGTGGCGATCACAGACTGCCTGAATTTCATCAATCGCTGCTGGCAGGCCAAAAAGATGAACAGCCAGAACGGCTCGGCACCGGGAAGTAATACTGCGTTCCAGCTCGACCGGATCAATATTGAAAGTTTCAGAGTCTATATCAACCAGAACCGGTGTCGCTCCTACCTGCATAATGGCTTCGACAGTGGCAAAAAAGGTAAACCCTGTCGTTAATACTTCGTCTCCGGGGCCAATACCGGCAGCATGAAGAGACAGCACAAGAGCATCGGTACCACTAGCACAACTGATGGCATATTTAGCCCCCAGATAATCTGCCGTTTCCTGCTCAAAGGCTGCTACCTCTTCCCCCATGATGAAATGACCGCTACGCAGCACCTGAACCGCTTTTTCTTCCAGCTTTTCCTGTATGGGACGATGCCATGCCGGTACATCAACCATGGGTATTTTGTTCATGCTTTTTTGATTCATGACGCCACTTCTGCTGTGAAAAACAGTTTTCTTCACTCTCAGCTCTTCTTTTACAGGGTCTTTGTGCATTGCTACAAACTCACACCGGTTTCAGCAATAATTTCAGAAATTCTATTGGCAGCATTCAGTGCATTTTTACCATCCTCACCACTGACTCCTGGCGGACTGGAATCCGCAACACACTGTAGAAAATCTTCAATCTCCAGCTTTAGCGCATCACTGCCCTGATAACTTTGCTCATTACATCCAATCGCTGGAATACCCGGATGCTGCTCTCCTTCTCCTTTAAAGAAGTGACTGACTTTCAATTCCTTAAAATCAACACAGATACAGGCACTTTTCTGAAAAATACGCATTCTTCTTTTACTTTTCTGACTGATTCGACTGGCAGTGACATTGGCAACACAACCACTGGCAAATGATAGGCGAGCCTGAGCAATATCAATGCTTTCAGACAATACAGCACTGCCATTGGCAGCAATATCGATCAGAGGAGAGTCAACAAGATTAAGAATAATATCCAGATCATGAATCATAAGATCCATAATCACATTGATCTCCATGGAGCGCGGTTTAAATGAGGCCAGACGATGAGACTCAATAAATCGGGGTTGTTTGACTTTATCAGAGACACTGCCTAATGCGGCATTGTAACGTTCAAGAAAGCCAACCTGAAGAATCAGCTGTTTCTCTCGAGCCAGTCTGATCATCTCCTCTGCCTGGGATAAATTGCCGGCTATTGGCTTTTCCACCAGCACATGCACGCCCGCCTTCAGAAAGTTACTGGCTACGGTGTGATGCATGACTGTTGGCACGACAACACTCACCGCATCGACCTGGCCAATCAAGTCTCTGTAGTCTCTGAAATAGTGGGTGTTGCAATCACTGGCCACACGCCGACCACAGACCTCATTGATATCGGCCACACCCATCAGGTGACTGGACGCTGATCGGGCATACTTCTCGGCATGAAATTTGCCCAGATAACCCGCTCCGATGACTGCCGTTCGAAGCATGTACTTCCATTACTAATTGCTGGATAGAAGCAATAAAGATAGACAGAAATCGTAGTTCTGCTAGCGATTTTATCTGGGAAGCTAAGAAGAGGGTTTGATTTAAAATAAAAAAGGCAGCAAGAAATGCTGCCCGGAAATAACACTTTTTGAACTTTTTTAAAAATAATCAGCTGCGCTTACCGTATAAGGTTACTTTGGCATACTTTTGGCCACCGATCGCCGTTCTGTAGTCCATTTCAACCTTATTAATTACCCGATCACCTTCCAGAAGACGGAATGGCATCGAACGCTTACCCTTGTTCAAACGCTTGTTAATGAAAATATTTTGTGATTTACCATTACCAAAAGTCACTTTGATCTTTTTCATGAAAATTGGGGCTTTATCAATTTTGAAAGCGATCGTATCGTATTTACCCTTAAAGCCGCTAACGTGGATTACTTCCTGTTCACTACTGAAAGAAACACGACGCTCGCCGAGTTTTTTCCAGTCGCCGGCCATAGCGCTACAGCTCAGCACACTCATCAGTACCAGGGTCAAAAGCTTTTTCATCGTACTCCCACTCTAACTCGTATAAAAATCTGAGCGGATAGTAATGGAAACACCCTCTGAAACCCTAGTCCGTAAACACCAAAAAAAACAGCGGGATATCGCTACCTGATATCACGACACCCCTGCCGATCAAATCAAATACCAAAAAATGCGAACTTCAGAGCAAACAAAGCGAACTTAAGCGCAAACAAAGCGAACTTAGCGCAAACAAAGCTGCCAACAGCCTGGCCAATGCATCACCGGACGATGAATTTTTCAGGGACCGGGAGCAAACCCTGTCTCAGCTGTTAGCAATCAGCAACCACGGCAGTATTATCGGTAAGGGCGTATATATTCCAGACAGCGAAGATGAACTGGCCAAATATCTGACAGACAATCCGGACACCAGAATTCTGACTGGCGGAACCGATCTGGGCCTGGAAATCACCCGGCAGCTGTAAAGATCCACAAGCTGGTCGGCGTTAAAAACATTCAACCGCTGCAACAGATTCAACAGGACGATAATTGTTGGTAATTTACCTAAAGTCACTGAGAGCCAGGCGTGGAAAGTTCTTCTGGCATTCAGGTAATCTCCTGTCGTTTCTGGCTTGAGTAAGCATACCCACACTTAACCTGAACTGAGCCTTCAAAACCTTTGGGTATATTTAATAACCAAATATTGAATCTTCCAGCAAATGAAATGTCTCACTTAAGACTATATCTTCAAGTAGGGAGTTAACATGCTGACGGCCATTCAATTCTTATCCACAAGCACTACAGATGGAGAAAAAAAAGGTGCATTGACAGGGCTTTACACAGGCTTGGCATTTATCAAGATATTCAATCCCCCACGGGAGGTATCAATTGCATGCGTATTAACCGGACTATTGGCTGGTCAAGTTATAGGCAGTCATCTCGATCCCAGAGAAATCAATCAATCTAACAACACCCCCCCCTGGTTAAAGCCAATGCCCTCTATTTCCAGAGCTGATAATTCGACGGAGATAGTTGATGAAAGAAAGATCACTCAGGCTATCAAGGATCTCCTGAAGCTTACGCCTGATGAAGAGCAGGCTCCTCCGGGAACACAGGGACAAGTTAGTAAATGGCATGATAAACAGGGGAAAATTTTTGCAGTCAAAGTTCTAAAACAGACAGAAAAAAATCGTGGATGGGATACCCTTTATAGAGGTGAAGCAAGTGCATTAGATATTCCCAAACACCCAAAGCTCATCAGTCCTGAATATTTACTCTTAAGGAATAAAGCTGATAGACAGTTTTATTTAATTCGCTCCTTAGACGGAGTAACTGGAAATCAAAACCAGTATCAAGTAATGGCCTCTGTCTCTAACTGGGTTGATGGTCAGGATCTGTGCGACTTGTTAAGAACAGGAAAAGTTCCTAACGCCGTCAAATTTGGTCTGGATGTTCTCGGCGATACGTTAGAGGTATTAACACACATGCATACCAACAATTATGTACACCGCGACATTAAGATTGAAAATATCATGCAAATGCAAGATGGTTATGGCCTGATAGATTTTGGCTTCTGCAGACGTTTAGAGCAGGCTGAAGCTACGACACCCTGTGGAACAGCTGAGTTTTATCCACCTGAGCTGTGGAGTGCTAATCCATCAGGAAAGTATGGAACTGATATTGATTTATGGCAACTTGCGACTACCTCATTGGACGTATCTGTTGGATGGAATCCAGGTGATTATTGTGATGGGCCTGATAATTCTGAAGAAATAAGAAGTAGAATCAGTCTTGAAAAGGACCTGACAAGAGAGCAAAGAGAAAAGAAAATAAAAAGTGCAATTACAGAGCAGAACGTCACAAACTTTAATAGCTTATCTGGTGCAAAAAGAACAGATTATCTAAAAGATAAATTCCACGATAAGTTCAGTTATTGCCCCCGGTTCCTCGATTTAATTTGCCAGCTCTTAGACAGCAAAGAAAACAGACAAGATATTCATTCTATCAATGCTTTATATACAGAAATAAAGTTAAGCCTTGAAAGTGAAGGGGTATAAATGACCATTAGAGCCAACAGCTACTGGAAAAGCATGGTGAAGACCTTAAAGCGGCTCGCAAGCCTGTGAAAAATCCCATGATACGCCGGTTTCTGTCTTCAATTTTGTAGAAGACACACGCTTTACCGAGGCCAGACACCAACAACAAAAATCTTCTTTTTAATATTTCCTGAAGCCTCGGGCAGGTGTGGTTGGTTTTGTATTGGAAACCATGGGTGATCAGCTAAAAACAATACCTCAGTGATTTAGTGCAACCATATTTCCGGTCGCCACAGTAACCAGCTTTTCTTCGCTTCACTGGCCAGGGCAAAGCGCTGCCCGGGCTTTATGGGTTGCTCTGGATTTTCCGGGGTTGCAAAAGCAATCCCCCCGGCAAGAATGGCTTCCAATGAGTCTGCACGCATACTGGCGCCCCGGAACAGGCCAACATCAACATCAATGCCACTGACATTCCAGAAGCGACTTTCGCTACTGATTAACCGTCGATAACGATCCTCAATATTAATAATGATAATTACCCGGTTCGCAGGATTTGCCAGGCGATAGCCGGTTACTTCGCCAACAGGAAAATCCCGGTAATAAACCGGACTTCCCCGCTGAATAGAACCAAGGGTGTCACTGACCAGCTCTATCACCAGACCTGTTACTTTTGGAATATCATCCGGTTCCCGGTGTTTCCCGATAAAACGTGTCGCCTCTGGCCCGGGTACTGCCGGCATTTCCACATTGATGTAGGGACCAATAATCAAGGTTTCCAGATTGGCGCTCCGGGCCAGCCCCAGCTCCGGCTCAACCAGCCAGAAGTGAACTCCTTTTCTCATAAGCCAGGACTTGTCACTGTCAATCAGCGCCTTAACCGCGACTCCCTGCTTTTTCCTGCTCACCAGCAGTTTGGTAATACGGCCCACTTCAACACCCCGAAAGCGAATCGGTGTCCCTTCACTTAAGCCATCAGCCCGGTCAAAATGAATTTCTATCTCCTGATCGCCACTGAGTGCAATAGTCTGGCTTGGAAAAAGGTTGAAGCTTGCACCGTTTTCAGCCGGCTCAGCGTCAGGTTTGCCGGTACTGAAGGTAATACCACCGGAAATCAGGCTCTTGATGGTCGCCATATCAACCCGAATGGCACGGAGATCCCCTTCAAGGCTCAGGCCACTGACATTCCAGAAGCGGCTGCTTTTGTTCACCAGGTGCTGGTAGCGGGCTTCTATAAGGACATGGATCGATAATCCACTGTCTTTCAGTTCATAGGACTGAACAAAGCCGACGGGTACATTTCGATATAAAACCGGACTGCCAATATCAATACCTTTAAGGGCATCCGTCTCCAGGTTCAGGCTCAGGCCAATGGCACCGATAGGGGTTGCCGGGCGCGTTGCCATGCCTTTGAAGTGGCTGACGGAGGAGCCTGCTGCTGCCACCACTCGCTTATTAATATCCATGGCCACATAACGACCACTGATCAGCGTGTCCAGGTCAGACACACCATCCAGCCCCAGTTTGGGTTCAACAATCCAGAAACGGGTGCCCGCGACCAGAGCCGGCTTTACCTCTGGCTTGATAATCGCTTCGGCAATAACCCGGGTCACATCCTCACTGACGTCCACTGACCGTATTCGCCCGACCTCCTGCCCATGAAAGCGAATGGGCACATTATTGTCCCCAAGCGAGACCCCCAGGGGAAACTCAATGGTAATGGGAATGCCCGCCTCGGCCGTGTCGTAATCACTGTATAGAGAAAA
Source organism: Endozoicomonas sp. (assembly GCF_031844845.1). Lineage (GTDB taxonomy): Bacteria > Pseudomonadota > Gammaproteobacteria > Pseudomonadales > Endozoicomonadaceae > Endozoicomonas. Next base: position 11,601 of record NZ_JAVRMB020000127.1, on the reverse strand, counting down.
CTCCGCACCATTGGAGACCAGGGGCGACTCTTTTTCCCACTCCGGGGTATAAAATGCAATCCCGCCCTTTAGAATGGAGACCAGTGACTGTGCCTGTACTTCCAGGTTGGTCATGTTGGCGGAAACTTTCAGGCCGCCAGCACTCCAGAAGCGGGTATTTTTATGAACAAGATGAGTAAATTCAGACTGGATATAAATTTGTGTTTCCACAAACTGACCACCCTCTGACAACCCATAGCTAAACACTTCTCCCACTTTCAGTTTGCGGTAGAACACCGGGCTGCCAATTTCCAGGGAAGGAAGCTCATCAGACCTTAATGTCAGACGAATCCCGTCCTTGCCCCCCATCATTGCCGGCGCCCTTTTCAAGGCCGTAAAGCTGCTTTTCAATGAACCTTCAGAGGATGGGCTGAAAGCAATATAGTTACCGGTTATCAAGGTATCCAGACCCGAGATTTCGGTCAGGCTCAGCTGTGGCTCAACCAGCCAGAAGGCACTGTTTTCAGTAAGGAGGGTTTGAAAACGCTGATGCATTTTTACCGTAATATTCACCGCATCAAAATCATTGCTGGGCGACAGGCGGATAACGTGACCAACGGGAATACCATTATGCAGCACTTCTGTTTTACCCACGGTAATGCCACGACCATTGTCAAAGCTGATCATAATCTCTACGCCACCATGATCCAGCTCTTGCCAGAGCAACCAGCCAACAGCAACCAGAACCAGAATGGGCAATAACCAGATGGGCGTGAAATTAAAGCGATCTTCAATCTCCGCTGCCTTAACCGCTGTCGCTGGCGGCTTACTGCCTCCAGTCCCATCAGCCCTGGAATGATTATTCTCCTGATCCATTTAACGGCACCTCCTGTGCCAGTTACTCTTCTTTTACTTTTTAAGCCGGTTTGTCCCATAAAAGGCGGGAATCAAAACTATTGGAAGCCAACATGGTGAGAATCACAACCGCGGCAAATGCCCAGGCACCCGCTCCGGGCTCTACCTTCCCAAGCTGGCCAAACTGAATCAGCCCGGCCAGCAGAGAGATAATAAAAATATCCAGCATGGACCAGCGGCCAATCCAGGAAATAACGCGATACAACTGCATTTTTTGGCGCATTGTCAGCCCCATTTCATAGCCAAACTGGATGGACAGCAGTAGCACAGCCATTCCCAGCAGTTTAAACAGGGGGATCACAATGCTGGCAATAAACACAAGGACGGCAATCAGAACCATATCGTTCTGTATCAACTTTACGACACCGGATATTATGGTATCGGGCTGTCCTCCCTGACCAAGCCAGCTGATCGTCATCATCGGGAAGAGATTGGCCGGGATATAAAGCAGGCCAGCTGCCAGTGTCAGAGCCCAACATCTGGCGATGCTGTTGCTTCGCCGTGTATGTACTCTGCCACCACAGCGCGGACAACGTCGTTGCAACTCCGGGCAAACCTGATAACAGACAAGACAGAGCTTAAGCCCCAGATCAACACCGTTCATTGAATACCCTGCCTTTTTGCGTTGCTTTAACCTTGTTTCTTTGGTTAAGGGTTATCCATAACTTTGCCTCATTCAGCGTTATGCTGATGGCCACCTCAATCAGCATCAGGCCGGTGTAACAGAAAACCCCAAGGCCAGCGTCTACGGCGGTCATATCAACCAGTTTGATCGCTGATATGAGCACACCCAGCATATAGATTTTCGCCATTCCCCACTGGCAGAGAAACAGATAATCACGGAAGAGCAATCGGGAAAACCGGGTTCCTTCACCGAACAGTGATGCCCAGATAACCGGCAAAAGTATCAGCAGCCGAAGCAGCGGAATCATAATGACAAACACAAACACCAGCGTGGCTACCATGGGTAAACCGTTATTCCATAGCGCAACGACACCGCCCCAGATGGTACTGCTGTGTTGTCGACCCGCCAGCTCCAGGGTGAGTACCGGATAAATATTGGCCGGGATGTAAAGCAAAAGCCCGGTCATCACCAGGGCAAGAAGCGTCTGAATACGGTAATAAGCCTGCTTTTCCAGCGTACGAAAGCAGCGGGGACAGCTCGCTACCTGCCTTTGCCCCAATACAGGAATACCAATCAGCAGGTCACAGTCAGGGCAAAGGAGTTCATGGGGGTGATCCTTGTTCTTAACCTTTCTTGTGGCCAGTTTTTTTCCATCGGGCCTTTTTCCAGCCAGGCTTTTTCCAGCCAGCAGGGCAGCTGTCTGCAAATACCGCCCCATTACCCTGCCAGCCATCTTATTTTTCATAGGTAAATCCCGAACCCATCAGACGACTTCCCCTAAATGAAAAATTGGGAATACTTCATCATTCTGATGATATAATCCCGGCAAAATGCCCGTTGATCGGTTTTCTGCATATCGAGTGCTATCAGTTCGTTGCCGTAAGGTAACCCGGTAAGTTTTGCCTTACGGGAAATGACTATCTTTGAATATTCATCCTCTGACTACTCATCGGCAGCAAGCATCATTACCGTTGGTCCAGTCCTGCAAACCTGTTTTTGCTATCTGGATTCACCAGCAAAGCGGGCAACCCGTTAATACTCGATTTAAGCGTTCTATCGTAAAATCGTAAAGAGGTACAACTATGCTCCCGGTTGAACGTCGCGAACACATTCTTGCTTTCGTTGAAGAAAAAGGCTGTGCCAATATCGAAGAAATGGCCGAACGTTTCGATGTGTCCCAAATGACCATCCGTCGTGATATCCGTACTCTGGAGCAAGAAGATAAACTGCGCGTAACCTACGGCGGCGCCGTTTCCAAAAGCTTCCTGATGGAAGACATTCCCTACGAAAAGAAAAACGCGGTTAATATCGAAGAGAAGAAGTCCATCGCCCACGAAGCACTGAAGCAGATTCGTGATGGGCAGATCGTACTTCTCGATTCAGGCACCAGCACCATGGCACTTGCCAAGCTGATGATGCGATTGAAGGTTACCGTCATCACCACCGACCTGAAAATTGCCCTGCAACTCTCAGACTCTTCTACCGTTAAGGTATTCACCACCGGTGGTAATGTCAGTGCCATCACCAAAGCGCATACTGATGTTGCTGCACTGTCTTTCCTGGACAGTATTAATGCAGACATCGTCTTCCTGGCCACCAATAGCTGGAGCCTGAACAACGGTGTAACTACTGCCTCAAATGATCATTACTACATTCGTCGTAAAATGATGGATCGAGCTAACAAAACAGTGTTGCTGGCGGACTCCAGCAAATACGGTGCTTCCAGCATGAAAACCATCAGTCGTCTGGAAGATCTGGACTGTATTATCACCGACAGTAAATTTGATGATGAAAACCTGAATGCCATCCGTGAAGCCGGTGGCAATATTATTCTGCCATCCTGAACGATTGAATAAAGGACGGGGGGAGCCGAATGGCTCCCTTTTTTGCCGTGAAAGAAAAGCCTTGAACCACAAAGGCACAAAGGCACAAAGTTTTTAAAAGTGCTTTTCTTTCATAGCCTGAGGGTGACGAACCATCATCATGAGTATTTGTGCCGTCAGTAATCTGCCTTGTGCTTCATAAGTTCACGCCGTTGCTTTTTATCAGGTCGATGATCCGGCCTGGGCATCGCCCCTCGCAGTGCCTTACGGTTTTCTGCCGCTTCTTCCCTGGCCTGAATGCTTTCCGGGGTTTCTTCATACAGCTGTTGAGCCAGTTCGGCTTTTTGCCGTTTATCGCTTAACGCCTTAACAACAACTACCCGCTCATCCCAGCCTGTCCGAAGCTTGATAACATCACCCTCACGGGGTTCCTTACCGGGCTTGCATCGCTGGCCATTCAGATGCACTTTACCGCCATCGACAGCCTCCCTGGCAATACCCCGGGTTTTATAAAAACGGGCGGCCCATAGCCATTTATCCAGTCTGATCTTTTCACTATTACTCATGAGCAATAAAAAGCTCCCGAAAATCGTCTACTGCATTATAAGCGCCGGTATCCCAGGGTCCTTTCTGGCTGTCTGGATGACGCACCGCCAGTAACTCAGCAACACCATAGGTTTTCGCCGAATCGAGAATACCGATATTGTCATCAATAAACAGGGCGTGCTGTTTATCAAGACCAATATCGGCTTCAAGTGCTCGCCAGAAACTCTGATCTTCCTTGGGATACCCATAGTCGTGCGAGCTAATCAACTTATCAAAATAGTGCGCCATCGGGAGACGTTCCAGTTTCAGAGAGAGGCTGTCACGATGGGCATTGGTGATCATAATCACCTGTTTGCCATGATCTTTGATATTTTGCAGAAACTCATCCGCATAGGGCCTGAAAGAGATAAGGTGGGTGACTTCCTGCTTCATGGCCATGATGTCCAGATCAAGCTCGCTGGCCCAGTAATCCAGACAGTACCACTGCAGCTTACCGTAGATCTGTTCGAAGCGCGGATTCAACTCTTCTTTTGCCCTGACCAGAGAAATGCCATGTTTCTCCGCGTATTTCTCCGGCACATATTCCTGCCAGAAATAGTTGTCAAAGTGGAGATCCAGCAGGGTTCCATCCATATCCAGCAATACTGTGCTGATCTTATCCCAGTTAATCATGATGGTGTCTCATCGAAAGCAGCTTGCGACTATTTTACCAGTACGAAAATACTATTGATATTCAGCGCTTTTAATTCCTGGCAAGTAAAAGTGGTCTAGGCTCTGTTGGTCTTCTTAGATACATGACGGCGTGTCTTACCATAAACGCTAAAGTAAACTCGGGATTACCTGAATATGAAGTACCGTTTCTTAACGCTGGCTATTTTTGCATGCATGCCACTAATGACTTCCACCAGTGCTGAGGCCAGGCAGAAAGCCCATCAGGCACCGGTCATTCAGGAAGCCCATTTTGAGGCAGGCAAGCAGGCTGAAGAAGGACTGATCAGGCTTCTTGAAGGGATATTTACCAGCGTAAGAGAAAAGAATTACGAAAAGCTTGCATCATTTTACAGTGAAGAAGCTCAGGCCAGCGTTAAATACCATTTCTTAAAGGGAGATAGATTCACCAAACTGCAGCAAGTCATTCCTGAAGTTGCTTCAGGAACAGGAAGTGAGCTTGGAAATATGCAACCGGCTGCTTTTATTAACACCATTTTCAGGCATGTGTTCGAGCAGCTGGCATCAAGGTTGGGCATGCCAATTAATATTCCCTACCCAGGCATGGCAAAAGTTGAACTTTTAAATGGAGGCAAAGAGGCTATCCTGACCTACGTGGAATCAAACCCGGATATTAGTGACTCAGGCAACATTTCTGAAGAAACGATGGAGTTTGTTAAAATCGCAGGGGAGTGGAGACCACTGGGAAATTTTCTTGAAGATACACTGGATGAGCTTCTCAACCTGTTGCTTCTGGCACAGTCTCTGGCGGAAGCCACTCAGGCAATTGAACAATAAATTGCCTGCATACCACTCCCTGGGTTACTCCAGCCTCAAGGTAAGTCAGGGAATATAACGGGCAATCTCAATTGAACGATACTAATGCCCTTCTTTAATCGAACCCGGTAATATTCGAATTATTCAAGCAGATATCATCAGGAAATCATGACTGATCACAGTCTACAGAAAAATAAGCCAGAGATTCGTTCCTGCCGTGAGATTGCCCGTAGCCGCCTGTTCAGGGTAGAAGAACTGGATATTCGTTTCTCCAATGGCGTAGAGCGTATCTATGAACGTCTGGGTGAATTTGATACCGGACATCGAGGTGTCATGGTAGTTCCCCTGGTTGATGGCCAGCATTTCATGATGATCCGGGAATATGCCGCAGGGACGGAAGACTACCAGCTGACGCTGCCCAAGGGGCTGGCCGAACCCGGAGAAACACTTGAAGAAGGGGGTAACCGGGAACTCAAGGAGGAAATTGGTGTTGGCGCCCATCAATGGCATCACCTGGGAGACTTTACGCTTTCACCCAATTATATGACTCGGAAAATTCATATCATGGTGGCACAGGATCTTTTTGAGGAAAGACTTGAAGGCGATGAACCCGAGCCACTGATAGTAGAAACCTTCTCTTTTGATCAGCTAATGGAACTGTGTGCCCGACCGGACTTTACTGAAGCCAGAGTGATTGCCGCACTATTTCTGGTTCGTGAGCAACTCAGAACCGGTTTATTGGCCAGTCAGGAAAAGTGACCGTCATGTCTGAAAGCAATCTTGAGCCTTTAGTACCCCAGTTAATCCATATTGCCCGTGAAGCCGGGCGTGCAATCCTGACCATCTACCATCAGGATAATCTGGATATTAAAACCAAAGCCGATGCCACGCCAGTCACCAATGCCGACCTTGCAGCCAACAGGGTTATCATTAAAGGCCTCGAAAACCTCTCCGCCCAATACCCTGTTCTTTCGGAGGAGTCAGAGCACAGTCCCTGGCCAAAAAGGAAAGGCTGGCAACGTTACTGGCTGATTGATCCACTGGATGGCACCAAAGAGTTTATTAATCGTAATGGCGAGTTCACCGTCAATATCGCCCTGATTGAAAACAATTATCCGCTACTGGGCATTGTGCACATTCCGGCGACTGATATTACCTACTGGGGAAGCAGAGACTCTGGCGCCTGGAAGCAGATTAAAGAGGGTACAGCAGAGGCTATTCATGCCAGAAAATTCGAACCTGACAATGAAGTTATTGTGCTGGGCAGTCGAAGCTATGGAACAGAAGAAGCCCGTCAGTATCTGGAGTTTTTAAACACTATTTACCCAAATCTTGAGTCCAGAAAAGTAGGCAGTGCACTGAAAAGCTGTCTTGTTGCTGAAGGTAAGGCGGATATTTATCCCCGGCTCGGCCCCACATCAGAGTGGGATACCGGCGCTGTTCAGGCCGTGGTTGAAGGGGCTGGAGGTCTCTTTCTGGATCCGGATGGGCAACGCTTCAGTTATAACCGGAAAGAGAGTCTTATTAATACGGATTTTCTTGTTCTGGGCGACAGTTCCATTCAATGGGCAGGCTTCTGGCCTCCCAACCGATAAAAGCCATTCAATTAAAACGGTGTCGCGAAAGGGCAAATTAACACCCAGTCGTCATCCCCGCTATACACCGTCATCCCCGCGCAGGAGGGTGTCGCAAAAGGGCAACCCCCCCCCCGACCGTCATCCTCGCGAAGGCGGTTGTCGCAAAAGCCTCCTCGCTCCCACGCTTTTAGGCCCTGTGGGTCCTGCGTGGTAGCGCCAGGACCCAACCACAGACACGATTCCTGTGGTTGGCTATGCATCCCACGCAGAGCGTGGGAACGAGGTTTCTGGTGGGTTTTGCGACAGCCTCCTGCGCGGGAAAGACGGAGGGTCAACCTTTTGCGACAACCTCCTTCGCGGGAAAGACGGAGGGAGTAGAAATCGGCATTTTCGAACTCGTTCCCACGGTCCCCGTGGGAATGCATACCGAATCCGCCACAAATGAAACACTCAGCATGAAACTCCTGCAAAGTCGGGCAAAGGGCGATTCTTCTTCACACGGGCAGTCACGTATGCATTCCCACGCAGAGCGTGGGAACGAGGTTTTTGGAGGGTTTTGCGACAACCTCAAAGCGCGGGAATAAATAGTTTTCAGCAAAGTACGTAACATGAGTTAACAGAGGGAATTGAAGGCAACGGGGGTTATCGCCTTCATTCCTCCTTCTGGTCTTCGTTAAACTCTCTGGTATTTCTTTCAGTGATTTTTTTCTTTTTCCTTCGGTCTTTCTTACGGGCTTTGCGCTTATCCAGAGATGTATCCTTTGCATTTCTTGAGTCGGAACGATCAATGTAGGACTTATGTTTTGACGATTGAGTCTCGTCTCCTTCATTTTCACTCAAACTGTCATCACTGCCGCTGCCATAATCAAGGTTGGAAGGGGATGAGGGATTGATTCTAATACCTGAACTCACAATAAAGCCTCCTTGCTTCATTTACTTCCCTTTAAGTTTATACAATGAAATAGCGTAGTTCCGCCTCCAATTGACTAACGGCTGACGATGCCATGGCCTGATGGGAGATTGAGGCCTGTTTTTCAACCATTACTGCGTCTACGACCCTGCTTTCAGGCCGGGAAAGGCTGATCAGCCGTAGATTAACCAGTGCTGCTTCAATGGCGGTCATGCCCGGATTAAATGCAACATTTTCGGCATATCTTCCAGAAATAATATCGCCATTATCTATAAGAAAGGCCGCGCCAGAGTAGCAATCTGAATAAGGTGCGTAGCTATTCCGGGCGGCCTGGGTCGCGGCATTTACCAGCGGGTCTGAACTGTCAGGGCTGCTAAACGACTGATTTGATGGCATTAAAAGTCGATCACCCTGCTTCAGGTCACCCGGGCCAAAGGCATCCGGCAGCAAGTCTGCCATTCGATAGTGTCGCTTCAGGTCACTGTCGAGCTGGCTGACCAGAATATCCATCTGGTCAATCTCATTGAGCTCGTTCATAAACTGCCGGCAGTGACCGCAAGGGGTTTCATTGACCATCAGGCGGCGCAGCCGGGTTTCTCCCTGGTGCCATGCATTACTGATGGCTGCCTGCTCAGCATGAATGGCCATCTTCAGTGGCTGCCCTGCCATTTCCAGGTTGGCTCCGAGGTAGATGGGCCCCTGCCCTTTTTTCCGAAAGCCCTCAATAATCGCCCCAACAGAAAAGTTTGAAATGGGGCAAGTGCTCATGGCCGCAGCAAGGGGAAGCAACGCTTTCAGCAGGTCATCTGATGACAGCTCCATCAAGCCTTTCAGCTCATTGACTTGCTCTGGCTCAAGGCGGCCACGCTGTTGAATCAGTTGCTGCAGGATATTAGCAGTATTAACCGGGAACAGAGCCAGTTGATCCTGGAAAGCCTTGTGATTCATGGGGTTACTCCGGTAACAGGATTAATGCCTGTTTATGTACTACGGAAATGGTTTGATTGCCATTGCTCTTTTTTCAATGGTCCTGATGTATGGTTATTACAGGAATTTCGCGTATTGCTTCTACAGTTTGAAAAAATGCAACGAACGCAACATTTATGGATTATATTTACCCGAATATTTTGACAGTCATGGTTTTTTTTGGATACGTGTATTAATTCAACAATCCCGAAAAAATATCGAATAATAAGTTATTCAAGAGTCAGCCCTGCCAGGCAAGAATCCAGCATCGCCACACAAAAGTGACACTTGCTCAAACGGTACCAGGACTCCGGGTTTATCACTGACATTGCCAGTGCTTTCAATGGTAAATGAAAAAGACTTAAAACCATTCTGGAATCCGCAATGCTCGGAAATCCAACGCTTTTTACGGCTACCACAAAAGACTGGTTGCGTTTCGATGAGTCCGTAGATACTACTCCACTCCGACTTAAGGCGCTTGAACTCGAAGCCGGATTCCAGGCCGGGGGGCTTTTTCCAGTAGAGGAAACCTCAGTAATTGTCTTCGTCTGAGCTTTGCACACTACGATGAAGATGATATTCGAGAGGCTATCGCAAGAATCAGACCGTTATTTGATCAAATCAGGTGACTGCAATACCGCAGAATTTTATTAAATCGCCTTGTGAGGACCAAACACTTCATAGTGTATACGGTCTTCGGTAACGCCCCAGCTTTGCAGGGTCGTGTTCACCATCTCCATATAACCCTGTGGGCCACAGAAGTAATACTGGGCTTCGGGAATATCAATAGTGTTACGGATCAGTACCAGATTCGTTTTTCCTTCATAGTCATGACCGTGACAGCTTTCAGAGGGCCGATCATAAAACAGTACCTGTTGAATGTTGTCGTGCTTGTCAGCCATGTTATTCACATGGTCGGCAAAGGCGTGGACTTCACTGCTTACGGCGCTGTGAACATAAATAATGGGCTGTTGACTGCTGCTGTTTACCAGACTGTTGAGCATGCTCAGCATTGGGGTTTGACCCACACCACCACTCATTAGCACCACGGGCGCTTTGGCGTTGGTATTCAGGTAGAAGTCACCGGCTGGAGGGCTGAGTTTGACGATCGCCCCAACCTCAACAGAATCATGAAGGTAGTGAGAGATCATTCCCTGAGTTTCACCTTCACCTTCACGTTTTACGGAAATACGATAGCTTTTGCCATTGGGCGCATCGGACAAACTGTATTGACGAATGCAGCGGTATTCTGAATGTTCGGGGTGCAGATAAATGCCAATGTATTGTCCCGGAAGATAATCCGCTACGGGTTGACCATCCACCGGCTCAAAGTAGAAAGAGGTAATCAGTTCACTCTCCTGCACTTTGTTAACCACTTTGAACGCTCGAGTTCCTCGCCATCCGCCACCAGCCTGTTCACTTTCCCGATAAATACCTTCTTCGACTTCAATAAACAGTGCCGCCAGAAAATCATAAGCTTCTTTCCAGGCATTCAGAATATCATCAGTTGCAGCGTCACCCAGCACATGAGCCACCGCTTCCAGCAGGTGTTTACCGACAATAGGGTACTGTTCAGGCAGAATATTGAAACTGGCGTGCTTATTGGCAATCCGCTGGACGGTTGCCGTCAGAACACCCAGGTTATCGATATTGGCCGCGTAAGCGTAAACGGTACCGGCCAGTGCCGCCTGTTGACGACCGGTTTTCTGATTAGTGGCATTGAACGTATTCAGCAATTCTGGATTCTGGCTGAACATCTGTTGATAAAAGTGGCGGGTAATGGTCTCGCCATGTTGAGCCAGAACGGGTGCTGTAGCTTTGACGATCTGAATGGTTTTTTCACTGAAGCTCATGGAATATCTCTCAAAAGGGGGTATATTTATAACATGTATTTGAAATGCATTTATTTTAAGTGCATTCTATTTGCATCTTTTGACTCTGTCTATTTTTTTATGAAACTTACTAAGCACACGGATTATTCCTTACGCATATTGATTTATGCCGCGCTGCAACCAGAGGCACGCCTGCTCTCTATTCAGGAAGTGACGGATGCTTATGGCCTGTCTCGAAACCATGTTATGAAGATTGTTCAGAAGCTGGGGCAGGAAGGGTATTTAAGAACCCTTCGAGGCAAAGGCGGTGGGTTTGCTCTGGGCAAACCACCAGAAGCGATTAACCTTGGTGATCTGGTTAGTTGTATGGAAACCACCCTGCAGATGGTGGAATGTGAACAGCCGCTGTGCCGGATTTCCCCGGCTTGTCAGTTGCAAGGCGTTTTTGCAGAAGCGATGTCGGCATTTATGGGTGTATTGAACCGCTATACCCTTGCCGACTTGATGGATAATCGTAAAGAGCTGATTGGGTTACTGGCTATTACTTGAGTCGCTTATTCTTTTGAGTTCTGACTATGGGTACTGTCTGGAATGTGATCGCCCTGTCCAATTTGCCAGACTGGAAATTCGATCGGAATTATTTCTGTGTATTGATTGTCAAAGTCGGAAAGAGTTGGCTGATCGTTAAAGGTTATCTGAGGTCCATTATTTAATAAGTCCGATGTCAGGCTGATGTTTCAAAGCGGTAATCAGTACAATCCCAATCTTTTTCATGCTCTATTTTGACAGAGAGTAAACAGGATTTTATGGAAACTTTTTATTTATGCAGCGCATGGTAAAACCCATCGTCATTTTTGATTCCGGTGTTGGAGGGCTCAGCATCTATCAGGAAATAAAACAGGTTTTGCCTGATGTTCCCGTGGTTTACTGCTCTGATACACAA
>NZ_JAVRMB020000126.1:0-22375 GCF_031844845.1 Endozoicomonas sp. | reverse complement strand
ACTCTTGGGTGATCATGCGACTGGCAGTACTCTTTCCTGAACCGGACAACCCCATCATGATAATCAAAAAGGGATCAGTCCTTTTGGCCAGATGGGAAGGTTGATAGAGCCACTTTTCGTCTATTGGTAAAGACATCATGCCAGTATACTCGTTCCCACGCTTCGAGGTTCCATTGCCGTCTTTCCCGCGAAGGCGGGAATCCATCTCGAGAGCAGGAGTCTATCTCGAGCAGTGGATCCCCGCCTGCGCGGGGATGACGGAGGGGGTATGCGTCCAGTTCCGTATGCATTTCCACCGGGACCGTGGGAACGAAGCTGATTATCTGAAAGGTATGCCATCAACAGCAAAGAATAGAGATCTTTTCCTGTAATTTTCGTTTTCCGCAAAAGATCATCAGCAGGCTCTAGCGTATAATCCCCCCCATGGTAAAGAAATCGACGACTAAAAAAGGCAAACCTGCCAAAAAGACCCCATCATCCCCAAAGAAAAAGCAGGGAAATCCGGTGCCATGGAAAGCTATTCTGTTCAAGCTTGGCTTGACGCTGGTGGTTCTGGTTTCTGCTTATGCTGTTTATCTGGATGCCGTGGTCACCAAACAGTTTGAAGGTAAAAAGTGGGCGATACCGGCCAAGGTATTTGCGCGCCCTGTGGAATTGTACGTGGGCAAGCTCATAACCCCCGGTGAGCTTCAGTCTCAGCTCAAGCGTCAGGGCTATCAGGCGGTTCGGGATGTCAGCCGACCCGGTACGTTTTCCAGAAGTGATCATCAGTTTGTTATTTATAGCCGGGGCTTCCACTTTCCTGATGGCGCTGAGCCATCTCGCTATGCAAGGGTTGATTTCCAGGATAATGAAGTGGTGCGCTTAGCGGGACAAGACAGCAAAAGCCTGCCACTGTTAAGACTTGACCCTCAGCCCATCGGTGGTATTTACCCGGCAAGCTATGAAGATCGGTTGTTGATTCGAACCCCGCAGACGCCCCGCTATCTGATCCCGGCGTTGCTGGCCATTGAAGACCGGGATTTTTACGATCATTTCGGCCTGTCCCCCACATCCATTGCCCGGGCCATGGTGGCCAATCTTAAGGCAGGCGGCGTTGTTCAGGGCGGAAGCACCATTACCCAGCAGTTGGTTAAAAACTTCTTTCTGACCAATGAGCGTACCTTGGTGCGAAAAGGCAAAGAGGCCATCATGGCGCTTCTGCTGGAGCTGCATTACAGCAAGGAAGAGATTCTTGAGACCTATTTAAATGAGGTCTACCTGGGTCAGCATGGCCGCAGGGCGATTCATGGCTTTGGTCTGGCCAGCCAGTTTTACTTTGCCCAGCCGATTCAGGAGTTGAATCTGGCTCGTACGGCTCTGCTGGTGGCCATCGTCAAGGGGCCGTCATATTACAACCCCAGACGATATCCGGAACGAGCCCTTGAGCGGCGTAACCTGGTACTTGATGTGCTGGCAGAGCAATCCATCGTTCCGGCGGCAGAGGTTGAACGCTCCAAAAAGCTTCCGCTGGGTGTTGTCAGCCGGGAGCTCATCAGCACCAACGACTTCCCTGCCTATATCGATATGGTTAAGGAACAACTGCGCAAAGATTATGATGAGAAGGATCTGACCAGTGAAGGGCTGAGAATCTTTACCAATCTGGATCCGGTGATCCAGCGGGAAGCCCAGAAAAGTGTCAGTAATACTCTGAATACCTTTGGCAAAAACAATCAGCTTCAGGGAGCCATGGTGGTCAGCTCTGCCCAGACGGGTGACCTGCTGGCCATTGTGGGTGACCGAAACCCGGGCTATGCCGGATTTAACCGAGCCGTTGAGGCTCGCAGGCCGGTGGGTTCTCTCCTGAAACCAGCTATTTATCTGACCGCTTTGGAGCGGCCCGGCCAATACACACTGACCACGCCAGTCAATGATACATCAGTAAAAATCAGTGATGGTCGGGGTGGGTATTGGGAGCCTCAGAACTATAGCCGTAAATCCCACGGGCAGGTGCCACTCTACCTTGCCCTGGCTAAATCCTATAACCAGGCAGCAGCGAACACCGGCATGGCCGTAGGCTTGTCATCAGTGCTGGATACTCTGAAAAGGCTGGGCATAGAGCAGAAACTGCCGCCCTATCCTTCAGTATTACTGGGCTCACCGTCCATGGCGCCCATTGAGGTTGCCAACATGTATCAGACGATTGCCAGTGGCGGCTTCAGAATGCCGCTGCGAGCCATTGATGCGGTGGTAGACAGTCAGGGGAAACCGCTCACCCGCTACAGTCTTTCAGTGGAGCGGGTTTTTGAGCCTGGCCCTATGGAACTGCTTCGCACTGCGTTGGGTATGGTGATGAAAGAAGGCACTGGACGACGGGTCTACCAGTATGTTCAGCCCGGTATTGAACTGGGCGGTAAAACCGGAACCACCAATGATCTCAGGGATAGCTGGTTTGCGGGTTACTCCGGTGATTTGGTGGCTGTCTCATGGGTTGGTCATGACGACAACAGCCCTACGAAACTCACTGGCAGCAGTGGTGCCCTGAAAGTCTGGGGTAATTTTATGTCTAAGGTGTCGGTGCAATCGGTTATGCCACTTGAAGCCAGTAACCTGACAAGACTCTGGGTTAATCCAATGGCCAACGGTCGAAGCCACCGTTACTGCGAAGGGGCAAGACAAATACCTTATATCAAGGGGTCTGAGCCACAGGCTTATGCCGGTTGCAGGGCAGATGTGAAAGACACCCTGCTTGACAAGATTAAAGCGTGGTTTGAATAAAAGGCCACAGAGTGTGAAGTAAATGTACCCATCTCTCAGGCAGGTGATTGTCTCCTCTTACCCTGGATAAGCAGGAGGGGGCAGAAAGTCAGTGTTTGTGGCAGTCTGGTTAATTTGGTGAAAGGCCAGACCACTCTGTCAGGGTATTTATGAACCCTTTCTATTGCGGGTTCTGCAGAAAATTGACAACATCGGTATGTCTATTTTTGACAGCCAAATCTGCAGCGGTGTCCCCGTTGAATTTGGCATCGGTTTTTGCACCATAATCAACCAGCGCCCTGACTGCCTCTAAACGACCCAATGCTGAAGCACGATGTAAGGGAGTATATCCGGCAGTGGTTAACGCATTGATATCAAAGCCTGCTTCGGACAATAATTGTATTGTTTCCCGATTACCGCCGCGAGCAGCCGAATGCATGATGCCTGACCCTTCATGGCATAAGACACCTTTATTTATGCCTTCAATATCCAGTAACCAACGCAAATATTTATTCTGGCAATTGTCGGCAGCGCAGTGCAGCAGAGAACAGCCACGAGCGTTCCTGGTGTTAATAGAGAGCCCATGTTTCAGGAGCATCTGACCAAACGCTAATTTTCCAAAAGAAGCATTAACACAAAAAGGGAGTTGACCTTTTTTATCATAAGTATCAGTTTTGGCACCTGATTGCACTAATAGCCTGCCACAGTGGATACTTCCAAATTCAGCTGAGAGGTGCAGCAGGGTTGTTCCTTGTTGGTTTATCGTAGTATTAACACCGCTTTGGAGTCGTAGCAGTAATACATTGAGATGATCCGATAAATCTTTTTTTATGCATAATTTTGGTAGAGAGTAATCGAATACTGAAAGAGTAACATCGGCATGATAATCAATTAAAATTTTGGTTGCAGACAGGTTGTCAACAAGGAGAGATATCATAAGTGGAAACGGTACAAATGGTTGTATTGTTCCGGTATTGGCATCGTTATAAGTTGGGTTCATATTTCTCAAGTCTATTTTACAGACCTCAGGTGGTATCCCATAATAATCTTTGAGATCCGGATCGGCGCCGTTCTTAAGAAGCGACTTAAGATCGTTGTCATTTTTTGTTGTAATCGCCTTTAATAAATCCTCAGGCCAGGTCATTGGAAGCCCTACCGGGAATAGTTTCTCATCAGGATCAAACAGCGGTACAACATCTGCTGATCGACATAGACAACAACGCCGTTCACTTAACGGTTTAATCTTTAAACTCTGTTTTATGCATGCCTGGTGGAAATAGTGAGCTTTGTCTGGACACGATGATCTTACAATGGGACGGACTTTATCATCAGCGCTCATATCCTGACGACAAATAGAACAAGTTTTATCATCAGGTAAAGTCCACTGATCAGAAGGTAGCCATTTTGTGTGATTTGTTATATTAAGCATCGCTGTAGTCTCGCAGTATAATTTTCTATTTGATGGTTTTTCGGTGTTATGGTTTCAGAGTGTTTAACGTTTTTGCAGGTGGTTTGTGGGTACCTGTTTTTAATTATTGGTTGCCGCCTTGCACAGGGCAAAAGAGCGGTACTAATGGCTGCCACGATGATTTTAACGGGTTGCTCCACTCCCGTGCTGATGCAACAGGAAAACCAGCCAATTACATCATCACCTTACGGACAGCGTCAGGATGCCCTGGGTACTCTGTTGAACCAGGCCTGGAAGGCCAGAGAGGCGGGCAGGCCGGACGAAGCAGAAAGTGCCCTCGGACGGGCGATGCGAATCAGTCCGACAGCGCCGGAAGTGTATTACCAGCTGGCCCTGCTCAGGCAGGATCAGGGACGTTTAGAGCAATCCCGACAACTGGCTGAACGGGCTCTGAGTATGGGGCCGGGCTTTATGCTGGAGCGAGAAATCAATCATCTGTTACGTACATTGTTAAAGAGTAAATAGCTGACATGTCTGAAGCCATCTTATCAAAACAAGCCATTGCTTTACTTGAAGCCATAGAGACAGAGCTGCGCAGACAGGCTGTCTGGCTTCCTATGCCTCCCTCAGTTGAAGCCATGGCCAGTACCACACCCTTTTGTATGGATACCATGGTTTTCAGCCAGTGGTTACAGTGGATTTTTGTTCCCCGTGTACGGGCTGTTATCGAGAGTGGAGGTGCTTTACCGAAGGGTTCAAATATCAAGTCCTATGCGGAAGAGGCTTTGCCTGTTGAGCAGTTGGAATGTGAGAAGCTGTTACTGATTATTGAGCAGTTCGATCAGTTAATGAGTTAACTCCTATGAACACGACTACATTACCTTCCCCTATTGGTCGAGAGGTATTTATAGCAAGGTCTTTTGAGGTTGATTCTCCCTCCCTGTCACCAGTACAGTGGGATTCTTTTCCGACTGGGTTTTGAGGCTGGTCTCGGACTCGGGCTTACTCTCACCAGCCTTATCGCCTGACAATGAAATAAAAAGTCATGACTTATTCACCTATCCTACTTTAGTCCGGTTGCAGCCTGAAACTTCAGACAGACTGCATGGCAGACCTTTTCACATACGCTTTAATCGTCTGACTCTTTTCCGATGTTTTGATAGTTCCAAGGTACTTCGCATTTTTCAGGGCATTGACCAGCTCAAGGTTGGTTTCTGTATTGGGTACTGATAATTGGTAGCTCCTGTTGGTCAGCTTATTAAAATCTTCAATGCCTGATTTTGAGAACAGCGTTGATATCTCTGGCCAGGAAAGATATTTGATTTGCTGGGCCAGAAGGCGGACTTTGCCCTGTTCTGTTGATTCGGTTCCGATCAGCACTTCAAGTCTCTTAAAGCTGATCTTTAAATGGAAATCTTCATAGGGCTGCGTGGTTATTAATGAGAGTATTTCAGTGAGGATCTTGCTGTCTGTTTCGTTTTCATGATTCAGCAGGTCGCATAACCAGAGCTTTTCATCAAGCGTGATATCACTGTTGGCCAGTAACTTTCGAACGGTGTTTACCGTTAAATGGTTAGTTCCTTTTGCCTTGAGTTTATATTCATTCCAGAAACGCAGGAGATATTGATAAGCGTCATCTGTGAACCGATCCTCGAATCGTGCAAACCAGTTAAGCGTTTCCAGGGAAAACTGGCAGTTGGGCAGTTGGCGGATCATGTTCATTCTGGCAGGGGCAATGCCTTCTGGCCCAAACTGCTCAATAAGAATGGCAGGGAATGCTGAAAGCAGTGTTGTCAGGGTTGTTTCCGCGATCTCCGCATTGCCGATCAGTGCAGTGAGCAGATTGCCTGAATGATGGTTATAAGGCAAAACCTGACTGGATAGCTGCTCGGTATTTTCTGGACTGGAGATGAATTTCACCAGCAGCGGGTCAACCGTGTTTTTTCCACTCATCTCAAAAGCAGACTGAACGTTACTCCATGAAGCCTCCAGCAGATTTTCTTCAAATAGCCTGACTTGCAGTGCAACATCGGTGATTTCTTTAATGTTGTTAACCGCCTCGCCCGAGAGGGACGCAAGGCTGATTCTGTCCATAATCTCCAGCTTCGGATTATTGAGAAGGTCAATAAGCCAGGGCTGCTCTTCTTCAAGTTGAGTCTGGGAAAGCAGTATCGTTTTGACAAATATTTCCAGATGGTCGTGAATCTGGCTGATCAGTACCGGGTTTTCAGAAGAGCATACAGCGGAGTAACTGACTTTTGCGGGAGCGGCAGGTCTCTCTTCAGCAGTCAATGCCAGTAAAACACCCATCATGTGAGTGTTCAGCTGATACATGGAGTCTTCGATCACTCTTAACGCTATTTCCTGCGAGCAGTGCTTGAGTGACAGACGGTCAAATTTTATAGAATGGCCTTGCAGCCATTGCCATATCTCCGGGTGCTCATTGGCAAGGTTGAAAATAGGTCGAATGTCGTCAAGTGAGCTGATCACCGGAATAATCGTGGTGTTTAAATCACTGTGGTCCTTCGACGCAAGAACCGGCAAGATCTCTGAAATCAGCTCGGCCTTTGGCATCTTGTCTGAGCGGTTACTGGTGATACAGCGGATAATTAACGCCTGGTCAATGGCGAAAATAGCGGCAAACAGCTTCCGGTGATTATCATATTCACTATGAATATACTGGCAAATAAAGTCCCGTAATCGCTCAAACCTGTTCCCTGATAAATCAAAGAGTTCGTATAAAAAACTCTGGGTGGAGTAGCCGTTATAATCGGATGATGGGCTTTCCAAAAGCTGAGAAACCACCCCATTGATCAGTCCTCTGCCTTCAGACAAGTCGGTGGGTGTTAAGTGGTTCAGCAAGGCTTTTGGTGAATCCACTGTCTGAGAGAACTCAAATGACTGCCCTTCCCTTAATTTAAGTGAAAGACGCTTGTCATCTTTACTGATTGAGCCGGGGTAGAAGTAAGAAAGGTAATCCTTATAGTCTTCTGCGAAATAACCCTGCTTAAGAAGGTAGAGTACAGGGCCAAACTGCTCTTCTGTTAGCGTATTTATAAACGAATCACCGATGGTTCCTTCGGCCAGAGCTTCGGATATTTTGCTGCCAGGCAGTTTGTTTTTGGTGCGTTTCAGTATTTCAATATAGGTTTTTGTTAACTCTATATCTTTACGAACCAGCTTAACCCTTTCTTCATAGGTGGGTGTTGTACCGTTAGCTATCTCATGGAGTGTTAAGCCAGTGGGTATTGATTTCTGGCCATGCCTGGTCGCTTTCTCGATGTGAATTTCATCATGGCCCTGATAGGCCGGTTTCCAGAAATGGTCTTCTACAAAGTCACAAACCGTCATTCTGCCGGTGGTTTGAGTAGATATCAGATTGGAACCACTTTTGGCTGCTGCAAACAGCTTTAGCCAGTAAATGGATCTAAGTTCTTTTATGTTTTTAATAAAAGCGCTTTCATAGCGGTCGGTTTCTTCTTGATACTGCTCTATCTTATGGCTGTATTCCTCTATCGTATCCCTCTTCTTGCTACTGAACTCATTGAATACTTTCCATAAAGTGCCGTTGTTATGGGTCAGTGCGGCATGCTCTTTTGGATAGAGGTTCTTGATGACCATCATGGCAAAGAGCTTGTTTTTGTTCAGTCCTTCAATGTTATTGGTCATCTTGCTGAGGTAGATATCAAACTCATTGACGATATTGGTGATGACTCTCATATCATCAATGTAATCAGCCACTTTGTAGATCAGTTCTTTATCAAGAAAGTCCGTGACGGGTTGCCCACCTGTTTTCAGGGTTTCCAGCTGTTCGTATAACTTTGGCCCGGCATTGGTGGTATTGATGACGGGGACAATGGGGATTATCAGGTCAAAAAATCGGGTTCTGTCTCTGGCGGTCAGCGTTTCATCTTCCAGGGCATAGATAAAATAGATGGGCTGTTTAATTTGTCCGGAGTGATTGAGATGTTTGTTTATCCGGTATAGCGCCTCAAATGCCTGAAGCTGATGGGTACTTATCAGGTCTTCTATTATCACTACGTTCTGCCGGGTGTGAGCAAAGACGTGGGTGATTTGATTAAGGTAATGACTTGATATTGAAGTATCGTCGGTGGCTTCCTGTGGGTTTGCCCTGCTCGCTCGGACACCACTCAATTTTTGCAGGCCTTTGAATAAAAACAGAACCAGAATGGTCGCGATAAAGAACAGTGAGAACTCAGCCAGTAAAGGTGCGTATTTCTTGATGGAGGAAGTCAGGTGGTCGGGCAAGTAGAGCCTGAGCGCTTTGACCGTGGTGCTCTGATCAATCCCCAGGTTACCGGTGACGTAGCTTAGCGTTGCTATGGAGGAGCTGGTCAGGAATGCGGCAAGCACACCGGAATATTTTTTCCAGCCACCCGGCTGGACTGGCTGTGCAGTACCTGCCTCTGGTTTCTTGCCAGACAGGCTGTATAAGAGCTGCTGTATTATATCTCTTTCAACATCAGCCATTTTTTCATTTTGAACGTTGTTTGTGTCGTTACCGGGCTTTATTCCGGAAAATCGGGCCAAAGAAATACTGGTGTACTTGTATTGCGGGTTTCGCTCGGTAAATGAATGGAGGAATGAGCTTTTACCCGCAGCATGGGTTCCGGAAATGGCTATGTTCCGGGTCTCCGGCTGTTTGCCGGTATCCAGGGCAGCCAGTAGCTCCCTTTCGTATTTTTCGATCTGCTCACTTCGCAGCAGCGCTGAGGTTAGAGGCTTAAGGGTTGATTGACCATCATGGTTTTTCAGGTATTGGGAGAACTCTTTTCTTGCCATCTTCCAGGATGCATGGGCAGCAGTAAGGCGGTTTTGCCCTGAAAGATGCTGTGAGTATTCTTCTTTGATGACCTTCCAGCTCGCCTTTGCTGCGTTGAAATACCTGGTTTTAAGGCGGAGCAATCCTGTCTGTTGAATAAGGTCCATAATTTCCCTGCAGCCTTTCCTGTTTGCCGATGTTATGACCTGACGTAACTCCTTTGGACGAACGATGCCTTGTCGTTAACCGGTCATTCTCAACACATTAAGTATTCAAAGTCGGCAGGTTTCAGCGGGGGGTGAGTCTATGTTGATCGATCAGCATATGAATTGCATCAAACAGTCGCTCAGGGCAATTTATGCTATTTCCATAAGGAGTAGTCCCTGAATAACGTCCGCATTTCTGAGTCTCCAAACCCCGGCCGTCCTGAATGCTGAGTTTGTCGAGGTATCGAAGGGCGTAAACTCCGGGCCATGATAGATCGTGCCAAACACCCTTCGTCCGTTCATCCTGAGCGAAGTCGAAGGGCGCTCAGGATGAACGGAGTCCGAGTTCAAAATGAGACAATTATTTCGGGACAATTCCTAAGGTAACAAGCAACCCGGTTGAATCGGGCTCCATCATAGATACCGGGCTGTGAGCCGTAGCGTTGCATGAGGAAATGAAATGCAACAGCCTACGGCTTACAATACAGCCTGAGGTTATCACAATATCTGCCGGAGCAACGGACTCCGGCAACATAGCCATTGCCGCAGCTGCCATAGCCCTGCTCTTCGGAAAACGATTTTGTCCATGTGCCATTCCCCCCGGTATCCAGAACATCTCTTAATATCAGGGAAAGGTTGTCGCAGTACCTTCCTTTGCAACGGATCCCCACCACGACTTTACCATCATGTTTATAGTAATTTGTCCCCTCTTCGGAAAAGTAGCCTGAAGACTGTGTGGCATCACCGACAAACATCCCGGGTATTTTGCTGCACTTCAGGTTTTTGTTATCACAATAGCGTCCGGAACACTTAATCTCCGTGACAAAATAACCATCCGGGCACATTTTCCGGGCAGAACCTTCTTCGGAAAACCACCCGGTATACTCGTATATGTGGGATTTTGTGACTTCCTCAGTAGTTGTGGGCGCGGACGGTCTCGGCGCTATCGGGGTGGCTGGGGCGGATGAGTAAAAGTCAGCCACCACTCTTGCAGTGGAGGCCATTGCCGAAACTGCATCGGCACCGTTAACCGGATCGTACTGGCTGACGCCACAGGGCTCGCCATCACATTTATAAATTCCCGGATTGGAAAATAACCAGAGCCGTCGTGGCACCAAATTGCTGTTAGGAAAGTTAGGCCACCAGTTATGAAGATACTCAAGCACGGTGATAAATTTTCCCCAGGAACCATGGCCTGTTGCGTGTGGGTATATTCCCTTGTCAGACTTGCGGCTATGAGCCACGCCTAGTAAATGGCCCGTCTCATGGGCCATGACGTAGTCCTCACAGGAACCCAGACCAACAGCGGTGTACATATAGTGTTTGTATGACGTTATGTCACCGGGTACTGTAGAAATACCACGCAGAGTTCCTTTAAGGGTGCCCACCGGAGGTGCCAAACCGCAGGATGTTTTGTCATCGGCAGTCAGAATGACAACCATATCACCACCATACTTTTGGCGATTGAGCTCTCCGTCTCCGGTTTTTTGTTCCAGGAGATAATTCAAGACCTGACCACTATTAAGGCTGACTTTTCGTGGCAGAGATACCAGCTGAGTATGGGCGACCCGAAACCGGATATCAGAGCCACTGTCGGAATGGATTTTATTGGTGGTGTTAACCAGATGATCAATCTTATTATCGATACCACCCCGATATTCATCCCTGACTTCATTGGTATAGTAAACCAGTAAATCAATGTAAATTTTTTCCCCTGCTCCAGATGCCGTGGAACCAAAGATCAGCAGAATGGGCAAGTATCTTGTGAGATATCCGGACGATGTTTTAATCCGCCGTCTGAATGCAACGTTTGCCTGTTGAAGCAGAATTAATAACCACATGACCATATCCTTATAATCTGTTTGCGGGTTCATATTTAGAGATTTTTAAACGACTGGTGACAGTCCATTATGATGGCGCTATCCCTGTCCTTTTTGAGGATACTGGTTTCACCATTGATGATACTGACTGAATAGCTGCCATCAGGGGTCACCACAGAGCCAAAACTGCTGTCTTTACCGGCAGTGATGATGAAACTGGAGCCACCGCCGTGGGTTTGCTGGCCACCGGAAATAACCTTGGCACCGGCCGGGGTATAGGAGATCTTGGAAACCGGTAGAGTAAAGTAGGGCTTATCGGGTAATGGCAGGTTCAGATTATCGCCGGTATCAATCAGTTCAAACTGTTCGGACAAAAGTTTCGCCGGTGTGGTCAGGTCTCGCCAGGGATCGCGGGGTTCCGGTTGCTGGTTACGAAGCCATGATTCATCCTGAGGCTCTGTCCCGGTTGTTGTCGCATGGCTGGAGCTTCTGTGGGACCTGAAGGCGGTATCAGCAGAACGACGCTGGCGGGTTAATGGGGCCGTCAGGGGTTCGGGGTCCTGGCGCTCTGCCAGGTTGGCAATCGGCAGTTTTTTGTCATTGTTTTTTTCATCATTAAATAAGCCCTGAAAATAAAGACCGACAGGTATGGATAACATCACAACAGATATAGCAATGACTTTATGGGAAGTATTCATTATTGAGTCCTTTCGGTTATTCGGGATGTTATTTTTGCCAGTGACTGCAAAGCCTGATTATTTATCATTGATATTCATTGCTACTTCCTGAATTAGCGCAAAATGAATCCAGCAGAGTGCTGATACGGTCGATCTCTTTCTGGCGGGCTGCATTATCCAGAATTTCATATTCACCATCCTTGCTCTTCACCCTTATCCGTGGGCTGCTTTTCAGCTTGGCTATATTCCCTTTCAGAGAATTACAGTACGCCAGCTCTTCTGCTGTTTTCTGTTGTGGCTCTATTATAAGCTCTGCGGTAGCGGGCTCTGGCGTCTGTTCTTTGACAGTTTCTTCACGGTATTCTTCATCCTCTGTCATTTGGCTGGCGTCGCCTGAGATTTTTTGTACCTCGGGTTTGGCCATAACCTCAGTATTGGTCTGATTTTTTGGTGGAGTCGTTGAGAAGTGCACAATGCCATGGTCGTCTTTCCACTTGTAGATAGGCTCCGCTGCGCCAGCAATTGGGAGTAATAGGGCAAATAAAAACACTTGGGCAAATAAAAGTTGCTTCATGTTACCGATCCCTGATTTTTGTAGTTGCATTAGTTAATTATCGTCTTTTTATGGAAATAATCCGTATTAGCCGAAGTAATGCTCGTATTTGTATTGACTGATGGCAGCTGAAAGTAAAAAATGGCTGCTCCTGAAGCTGCCCAAGAAGCTGCGTTGGGAATTATGCGACAATCTGAGGCCGTTTATCGGCGGCTTGGATGAGAGTGTTCCTTGGCATGCTGGCCTGTTGATCTTGTGCTGAGATAACTGGTTGGCGTACTGCTCCTACCCGCACAGGAATGTAGCAGTTCTGCACGCCAGAACTGTGAGTCTCAGGCAGCCCGGGGCTGCACTTTTTGGTGAAGGCTCTTTTGGTAAAATGGTTCTTCTAACAGAGAACTAAAGAGAACCACTTTAGTATTCGCCAGTTTCTAATGCGTTCTGTTTTCGGTAATTCAGGGCGATATAAAAAATCCATTCCAAATAATGAGTAAAGCCGAGGGTAAGTACGTGGAGCAATTATCCGGCGCGGACATGGTGGTCCGATCACTGGCTGATGAAGGAGTCGAGTATATTTACGGGTATCCGGGTGGTGCCCTTCTGCATGTCTATGATGCGCTATTCCGGCAGGAGGCGATTACCCATATCCTGGTACGTCATGAACAGGCCGCGACCCATATGGCGGACGGTTACGCACGAGCAACCGGAAAGCCGGGCGTTGCGCTGGTAACCTCTGGTCCGGGGGCTACCAATACCATCACCGGTATTGCTACTGCCTATATGGATTCTATTCCCATGGTGATCATTTCCGGTCAGGTGCCCTCTGCCTTTATTGGCAGTGACATGTTTCAGGAAGTGGATATGGTGGGAATTTCCCGCCCCATCGTAAAACACAGCTTTCTGGTAAAGCGGGCAGAAGACATTCCTGAGGTCATTAAAAAGGCATTCTATCTGGCGCAGACTGGCCGACCAGGTCCTGTTGTTGTGGATATTCCCAAGGATATCACTGACATCAGTAAAAAATATGATTACCAGTATCCGGAGACTGTGCAGCTACGATCGTATAATCCGCCAACCAAAGGACACAAAGGCCAGATCCGCAAGGCGGTAGAGCTGATTCAGCAGGCGAAAAAGCCTGTTATATACGCTGGTGGTGGTGTAATTCTGGGCAAGGCTTCTGAGCAACTGACTGCGCTGGCTCAGAAATTGAATGTACCGGTGACTAATACTCTGATGGGGCTGGGCGGTTATCCCGGCTCAGACAAACAGTTTGTTGGGATGCTGGGAATGCACGGTAGCTACTGTGCCAATCAGGCCATGCACCATGCGGATCTGATACTGGCTATCGGCGTTCGTTTTGATGACCGTGTGACCAATAATACGTCCAAATTCTGTCCTGAAGCGAAGATCATTCATATTGATATTGATCCGGCCAGTATTTCGAAAACGGTTCCGGCGGATGTTCCTATCGTAGGCCCGGTCGATGCTGTTCTGGACACCATGATCCGCCAGATAGAAGAAACCGGTACTGGCATTGGTCAGGAAGCACTGGATAGCTGGTGGCGGCAGATTCACGAGTGGCGTGAAGAACGTGGTGGCCTGTTCCCTTACGATCCGGGCGATGGCAAGATTCTCAAGCCTCAGCAGGTTATAGAAACACTGTACGAGGTAACCAAAGGGCAGGATACGTATATTACCTCGGATGTGGGTCAGCATCAGATGTTTGCTGCCCAGTATTATCCCTTTGATAAGCCTAACCGCTGGATCAACTCAGGGGGCCTTGGCACCATGGGCTTTGGTCTGCCGGCGGCTATGGGGGTTAAGCTCTCGTTCCCTGACAGTCAGGTCGCCTGTGTAACCGGTGAAGGCAGTATCCAGATGAATATTCAGGAACTGTCTACCTGTTTGCAATACGATTTGAACATCAAGATTATCAATCTGAATAATCAGTCACTGGGCATGATACAACAGTGGCAGGATATGCAGTATCGCAGTCGTTACGCGCATTCTTACATGGAGTCTCTGCCCGATTTTGTCAAACTGGCAGAGTCTTATGGTCATGTGGGTATGAAGATCGCCGACCCTGCCATGCTGCAATCAGCGATGGAAGAAGCCTTCTCTCTGAAAGACCGTCTTGTTTTCATGGATATTCAGGTGGATCCCAGTGAGCATGTTTACCCCATGCAGATCAAGGATGGCCATATGGCGGATATGTGGCTCAGCAAAACGGAGAGAACCTGATGAGACGGATTATCTCTGTACTGGTTGAAAACGAACCCGGCGCCCTGTCCCGGATTGTTGGGCTGTTTTCCCAGCGGAACTACAATATCGAGTCGCTCAATGTTGCTCCAACGGAAGACAAGACGCTGTCTCGTTTGACCTTAACGACAGTGGGAAATCCTCAGGTGGTTGAGCAGATCACCAAACAGCTGAATAAGCTGGTGGACGTGGTCAAGCTGGTGGATCTTTCTGAAGGCGCTCATATTGAGCGGGAAATGATGTTGATCAAGGTTCGTTCCAGCGGCCCTCTGCGTGCTGAAGTGAAACGAACTTCTGATATTTTCCGCGGCCAGGTTGTTGATGTTACCAGCTCGGTCTATACCATTCAGCTGACGGGTACCAGTGAGAAACTGGATGCCTTTATTGAGGCTATTGGTCAGGCTCAGGTGCTGGAAGTTGTGCGCAGTGGTGTAACCGGAATGTCCCGGGGGGAAAAGGTGTTGTCGCTGTAAATCCGGGGCTGATAAAGCACCCGGTTTATCATCAGTATTGCCAGGGTTATCAGTTGGTGTTCAGGGTTTCAGTGAAATAGAGATCTTATTTTGGGCAATTCCTTAATTGCGCCTGCCCGAGTGCTGGAGGGTTGAGGTCGGTAACGGCCTCTTCTATCCGGAGACAGTTTTTCAAATAGAATTCTCCTGTGATGCTTAATGTTGACCGTAATAAGAAGTGCTACGAATTCTGAAGAGTGTTATGTCGACGGCTATGGAATCAATTATATGGACTACCCCGTGTTGGCATTGCCTGTGACAAAAAAATACCTTTGCTCTTTGACACTTTATTTCGACCAGTGTCAGCGTTTTTTGGTGTTTCCTGGTCCGCTGTTTTTTCCGGTTCACTTCGCTTATTTTCGATGGTGTTTTTATCCACTGATAATTCTGTTTGATATTGTCCATGAGGCTCTTGACGTTCATCTTCAACAGATGAATTATTGGACAGAGAGCCTGTTAATTGCAGGGGACGCAGGTTTGTACAATTCACGACGATATATTTAACAAGGCACTCTGCAATGAATCCTGCAAGGACGAGCATTTTTTCTTCAGTTCCTGAATTTTTACACTTTGGGCATTCAGTTCCGCCATTAGTCTGGAATTCTTCTGGATATATTCCTGCTTATTTTCCTTGAGTTCGTCTATCTCGAGTCTCATCGACACATAAGTCTTTCTCCAAGTTTCCACTTGTCTTTCCTGATCGGTGCCTGCCTCCTTCAATTTCTTTGCTGGTGGTGAACTGACTAGCGTTTGTGACGTCCTTTTATTCGATGAATGGTCGACCATATTGCAAAGTTTATTTAGACTTTCCAGCACCTTGGGTTTATCCGGTTTACATTGATAACTAGCATGCCAGTAGGGTTTTTTCCGTTGGTCGCTAGCATTTTTGGTTTGAGGCGATTGCAAAAGATCGCACAGTATAAAAAAACAATTGCTGGATAATTCTTCACACTTGCTGTTCGCAGGTTGACCCACAGGGGTACGACAATAAATTAACCGGAATAAGCTCAGCAATTGCGCCATGGGATAATCATCAGGTTTTTTTCCAGACGATTTGCACCATGTTTTCCACAATTTCTGATCTTGCTCGCTGATTGTCGATTGAGCTTTTTTGCCTTCAGTCAACGAGTGTTTTATGGTATTTATGCTTTCTTCATTGTCTTTGTTTTTATTTAAAAAATTTGTCGGTGAGTGATCATTATCAGCCTGGGTTGTCAGATTGATACTTTCAAGATACCGCTTGTTGGTAAGCAGTTCATAAAAAATCATGCCAATAGAACGGACATCAACAGCTTCTTCGTTTTCTTTATAACTTCCATCGTGGGTATCAGTACTTTTCTGCTTGCTCATTAGTCTGTCATGACCATAATTGGCAATGAAAATGCAGGGGGATCCGGATGTCGAAAGGGTATTGTTGTTGATAGCATCCATTATCTTTTTAGGTAGCAATATATGTTGTGGCTTGATATCACTTAGCATAATCGACGTTCTGTTTAATGCAGCCAGATTTTTCAACAGATCCCGGATGAGTTCCCGGGCCATCGATTCTGACAACCCTTGTGGATATTGTTTGATCACATCAGCAAGTGAGGCGGGATACCAGTTCATGATATGAAACCAGCTTGTCACAAAAGAACTGTACCTACTCCCATGATATTCAGGCAGATAAGGAAAATATTTATCGTTGGACAGCTTTTCTATAATGGTAATTTCACGGGGTGGAGAGTTAACCGAATGAACTCCAAAGTGAACTTTTATTGCGTGGGGGGGGCGTGTACCCCTGGTAATTTTAATGACCGCACCAGCAGAGCCGTAACGATGTAATGAACACTCTGGCTCCTCAGCCAGTTCTTTATCGTTAAGCGTTTTCCCGATCGCATTGGCCACTCGTAACATAAAGGCGTCTTGATCCTTTTGCAACAGCTCTAAAGACAAGGGACATAACTGATCTGTCGACCGTTCACGTTGATCATCTTGAGTATGCAGTGATTGGTCCGGTTCTGTTGAAGTTAATAGTGGAGACCCTGGTTCCGGCTCTTTAAATGGTTCTTCTGCGCCCACAAAACCAAGATTAAGAGCCGACGACAACAGAGGCGATTGGTCATGTGTTGACAAACTTTCTAACTGCTGGAGTGTCGTTATTGCGGTGGTGGATTCTATTGCTCTTGCATCCAGCAACGTCTCTGGTGGATTTTTTTGTGACGAAATCTCACCAATCGGTTCAAGTTGATCGACCCAGGCAAGCCAGGTATGAGAAATCATGTGGTTATTATCTACCGTCACAGCCTTAGGGCCATCTCCCTCACTGCGATTATGTGCCCGGTCCTCCGGCAGAAGATTGCTCGTTTTATTTTGACTAATAAAGTTTGCTTGTTCCATAACATTCAAGTTTTCGAGATAAAGAGATTATTGGCCATATTGCCGGGAGTGACTTTGAATTTACGTTTCCTGACAATGGTAGAGACTTCTTTGTATTGCATTAATAGAGTATATGACCGGTGATTCGTTCCAATTTATGATAAAAAAAGTTAATCACAGGATTTCGGTTAACTGAGTCCAGAAGGCATCAATCAATGGATTCTTTAATTTCTTTTCCAGTACACACAAGCCCACATCATAGGGTTCAAGCTCTGGCTGGATATTTAATATACTGATTTTGTCGGATAATGGGCTGTTGTTCAAAACAATTTCCGGTACGACACCCACCCCGAAACCCAGGCTGACCATACTGACAATCGCTTCATTTCCTGCCACCTGTGCATAGATTTCAGGCTTGCTATTGTTAGCCTGAAACCATGCATCAATCCTTTGTCGTGCAATTCCCTTTTCCTGAAGGATCATTGGAGTGCCTTTGAATTCTTCAGCACTCAGTTGCTTCCTGTAAAGATGACCTGACAAATGAGAGGCAGCAGGAGCAATAAAGACTAAAGGGGAGATGGCAATCTGTTGAAAAGCCAGCCCTGTGGGGAGTGACTCCGGTCTGGCCGCTATGGCCAGGTCTTCCTGCTCCGTTAATACGCGCTGTATTGCCGGTTCCGGATCCCCGGTATGGAGCTTGATTTCTATTCCCGGATATTTTGGGCGGAACTGACTGAGTACGTCATACAGGAAGCTGTAGCTGGCGGTCACCGAGCAATACATACTCAGGGAGCCCTTAAGTTCCAGGGCCCCAGCCATCAACTCATTATGAATAATATCCCATTGTGATAGCGCTTCACGGGCATAAACCTGGAATCGTTTACCTTCCGGGGTTAACGAAACGCTGCGATTATCTCTCTCAAACAGTGCAATACCGAGCTGATCTTCCAGCTGTTTGATGGTTCTGCTCAGGGTCGATGGGCTGACATGGCAGATGAGGCTGGCCCTGCTGAAGTGAAGAGATTCAGAGAGGGCGAGGAACTGTTTCAGTGGTCGAAAGTCTATAGCCATAAAAATAAAGTGGTTATTGCATATTTTGAAATATAAGATTTTAAATATATCACTAAATGCAAGTATACGCAGAACTCCCTATAAGGTATGGTTTGTTCCGAGTCGAGTGAGCAGCGGTTGTTTTCAACGGGTTCCTAATAAAAAGCTGCTCTTACATAAAAAGCCGAATGCAATCATCCGATATCCTGCCACCGCTGGCTGGCGCTTTCTTTCAGGAGTTTTTCAATGAAAGTTTATTACGATAAAGACTGTGACCTTTCCATTATCTGTGGCAAGAAAGTCTCTATCATTGGTTATGGCTCACAGGGTCATGCCCATGCCAATAATCTGAAAGAGTCCGGTGTCGATGTGACGGTTGGTCTGCGTAAAGGTTCTGCTTCCTGGGCCAAGGCTGAAGCAGCGGGTCTTCAGGTATCTGAAGTTCCTCAGGCCGTTGCTCAGGCTGATCTGGTGATGATCCTGACACCCGACGAATTTCAGTCTCAGCTGTATAGCGATGTTGTTGAGCCAAATCTGAAACAAGGGGCAACACTGGCTTTTGCCCACGGTTTTGCCATTCATTACAATCAGGTTGTTCCCCGCGCCGATCTTGATGTCATCATGATTGCACCTAAGGCTCCGGGTCATACTGTGCGCTCTGAGTTTGTCAAAGGCGGAGGTATTCCTGACTTGATTGCGATTTATCAGGATGCTTCCGGTCAGGCAAGAAACGTTGCCATGTCGTACGCTTCTGGCGTTGGTGGTGGTCGTACCGGCATCATCGAAACCACGTTTAAAGATGAAACTGAAACTGATTTGTTTGGTGAGCAGGCTGTGCTTTGTGGCGGTGCTGTTGAGCTGGTTAAAGCGGGTTTCGAAACGCTGACTGAGGCGGGTTATGCGCCTGAGATGGCTTACTTCGAGTGTCTCCACGAACTTAAGCTGATTGTTGATTTGATGTATGAAGGCGGTATCGCCAACATGAACTACTCCATCTCTAACAATGCGGAGTATGGTGAGTATGTGACGGGTCCAAAGATCATTAATGACGAGTCCCGCAAAGCGATGCGTGAAACGCTCAAGGACATTCAGAATGGTGAATATGCCAAGAAGTTTATCTCAGAAGGCGCTCTGAACTACCCGTCCATGACCGCATATCGTCGCAACAATGCTGAACACCCAATTGAGAAGGTAGGTGCTCATCTGCGTGAAATGATGCCGTGGATTACGGCTAACAAGCTGGTTGATAAAGATAAGAACTGATTATCTGACGTACTTAGGGTAGGTTTCGACGCAGGTTGGTTTCCAAAGGAAACCAACTCGTGACCCAACCGTCATGCACTCACCAAGGCGTGGCGTTATCGGAGTATTCGGTTGTCGGCTTTGTAGGCCCTCGGGTCCCCTTGAATGGGGAATCTGCCTGGCTGCTTAATTTCCGATAGAGCTATTACCACTGAGTGAATTATTTTTGGAATGTACATTACGAACGGCCGTTTTAAGTTTGTTTCGATAATCTACAGGTTTGTCACCCAGAGGCTCAGAGGTATCAAATAATTTTTTTTCCTGCCCTGTCTTAAACAATTGCCGACATGATAGATCATCCAACATATAAGTACCATCAGGCCCTGCTTCATCCAACATATAAGTACCTTCAGGCCCTGCTTCAATCAACATAAGACACTTGATGTGGTTACTGCAACTTTCGTTAATAGCATTTATTAAATTTGCCAAGCGACATTCTCTAACCCTATCACAATTGTACTTTTCTTGCGTTCCGTTCGTTATAAATGACTCTTTTGAGAAGGGGTGCTGAGTTAATAAGTAAGCAACCATTTCAGTATGGTTAGCTCTGAAAGCGTCAATAAAAATAAGTTCACGTAATTCGAAATTACCCTTAAATACAGAAAGTCCATATGTAACTAATAACTTTAAAGATTCAATGCTTCCTACTTCTATTGCTTTAAATAAGGGTTTCATATTGTCCCCATCAACAGGGGCTCCATTTTGCAAAAGCACTTTTAAACAATTAACACTGCTAGGGTCGACAGCTTTAGTTACTAATGAGTGGTATTCTTTTCTGTTAAGCTTTATATCGAATTCTTTAATCAGATTATTTAGGCTGCCTGGATTTCCAGGAATATAATATTCCATAATAGGCTTTGGCGAGCTGCCATTTTTAATTAGCCAGGCTAAGTCATCATAATTATGCGTTCTAATAAAGTCACTTATTAACAGACTGGACAATGGCTCTGTGCGAACTAATTTTCGCGCAATCAAAGGGATTGACTCAAGTGCTGTAGCCATAGAAAAAAGCAACCCTGCATCAAGAATGCTGCTCCCGTACAAATTATATGAAAAATACTGCACTGAATTATTGGCAGCACGAATAGACGCTGCTTTTAGGGATGCCTTCCAAGAGAGTAGATCCTCTATCCTTGATATAGATTTTCTAACAGTATGATTAGCACTCGTAAACATAATTAATATCCCTCTGGTTGGTTAATGTATATTCAAGCGTTAACTTAAAATGAGCAAAAAGCTTATGGTAGAAAATATTTATGTATAATATTCAAAGAGATCGTAGAGTGTTTCGTCGCTACCTTTTCTGTGAAAACTTTTGTAAAAAATTGGCTGTTTACGTAAGTAATTCAATGGCCTGCAGAATTCCTTGCGCAGATCAGGATAGCAGTTTGATATTTTTTCACCTTTCTTAATTAGAGCCTGTTGCGCTTATTGTATTACGCCAGCGATACTTGTCAGGCTCGGAGATTCCTCGGTGATTCGGTGATTCGGGTAGGCGCTATTTGGCTGGACAACCATTCTGCTTTTTGGTTCCAGACAAAGAGCAAGATTGTGAATTGAATAGCATAAAATGAGTCGAAGCCTGAGGGTAGCAGTTGCCCCAGATGCCTACCGCCATGCCAAGGTGGAAAAGAAGTCACATCATCATGGTAGTAAGTGGCCCGGGAGAGCGGTGGTGTCAGAAAGAGAACAAGGGCAAGTGGAAATAGAAAATGTGGATTAGCCATTGGGGAAAGCCTGCTTCCCGATTAGAGAAATTCTAGCTGAAAGCGGCTTTTTGTCTTGAGTTGATCAGGGTTCTCTGAGGGCTTTGATAAACTTTTGTGACTGATCGATGGATACCTGCATATCACTGATCAGGCGATCAATATCTGCCTTGATAGTTTTGAACTCACCTTTCAAAGCACTGATGGCCCGGGCATTAAGATTATGTTTGAGATAAAGAACCTGATCCTGAAAGGCATCCAGAACCGGCTGCATCCGTTGTTCAGACTTCTCAAGACTGGTGATCATGCGCTGGTATTGACGTCGGGTGTCTTTTAGCTTCTGGGAGCTGGCTCTGCGGAGGCTGTCACTCTTATAGAGGGTCAGTTCATCTTCCCATTCATCGAACAATGCTTCAGAGACGCTTTTAACACTGGCAATCCGGTCTCTGACTTTTTCTGCTGCAGATAAGCTGTCTTCATACTCGGCGTTCAAATCCGTATAGGCGGAGTCGAGGTCGCCACCATCAAAATTAATAACGCTCTGAAACTGTTCAAGAGCACTTTGAAACTGCGCCTGTGCCTGTTCCTGTGCAGACTGGGTGTCTTCAATGCGATCCACCATGATGTCACGCTTATGGATACCTACTTTTTCCATGGCGTTGTAGTAGGTGCTCTGGCAGCCACTGAGCAGTAATGTCAGTGCCATAAGGCCAGCGATGACAAATGGCTCAGGGCGTGAGCCTGGCACTTTTTTTGCGCTATGGGCATTTGTTTCGCTATTGGTATTTGCAGAGATGAAATAGGGAATATTCATACTCAGTTTTTATTCTCAATTGCGTTTATCAGTTCTTTATTACGTTTATCTGCCAGGTGGCTGTTAACAACAAACAAGGCGTGAATAACCCCCGGAATCCAGCCAAGTAATGTCAGGATAATATTCAGAATAACCTGGAAGGGTTTACCGCAAAGCAGAACGGCTAAGGGTGGTAAAATAATTGCCAGAAA
>NZ_JAVRMB020000125.1:0-5612 GCF_031844845.1 Endozoicomonas sp. | reverse complement strand
ATATTGTTATGATGTCAGAATCGCCTCATGCCACATCTGATCCGGCGTTGGCAAATAATATCAACCCGATAACCAGCCAGACAGACAAGGCAGTCCATCGCCGACCCGATTATTTGCCGGATTCTTTTCACGGTAACCGTGAGGGTAAAGCGGACTCCGGTCGGCGGATTCTTCGGTTCCCTGGCCAGCCCGTTATTGATCAGCAGAGTGCGCAGGGGCAAATGCCTCCCACCCTGGATATCTCGCTGGATCGCCGACAGGTTGAGTTACTGATGCAGAGGAAGCCCATGGTGGCTCCCATGCGTGTGGTGGATAATCTACAGCATCGCAACAATCTGAAGGATGAACTGAATCAGAATGGGGTAGGCAATAAAACCACTAATGAGTTACTGGATTATATCCGGGGTGTGGACGCCGCCATGCAGAATCTTCAGCTCCCCGGGGTGTTGCAGTCCCTGCAGGACGACCCGCTATACCTGGTGTATCAGGAACTAAATCTTGGTATTGATACCTCCTCCTCCATGGCCTTTGCCCGGCGTTTTCTGACTGGCCAGAGTATCAGTCACCCTTTCGAACGCCCGCTGTTGCAGACCACTATTGATCTTTGTAAATGTCACCCCGGTATCACCCTGGCCAGGCTGGTAGAAAAACTCGCTGCAGGGCACGCTCAGAGTCAAAGCGAAGCGGTTCGGACCTGGCTGCAATTTCTGGACAACAGGATTACGCCTGAGGGTGCAGAAGGTCCAGAACATGGAGAAATGGGCAGGGCCGGGGCAAACAACCCTGTTCTCAACCACAATGCAGTGGACACAGGGGAAAACCGTGAGGGAGCGGCGGTTGGCGGCAGGCGGGGCTGGAAGAGGAGCATCGTAAAAGCGGGCTTCACCGTCCTGTTATTGCTGAGTAGACTGGGTGCTGCGGCAGGATCAACCACGCCATTGGGGGCAAGAGGGGGGGCCTTTGATGATACTGCGTCCGGTTTGTATCTGTCACCCAGCCCTGTCCCGGGAGGGGCTACACTGCCACCGGCGGGTTCAACAACCGAAACCGGAGCAGACTTTCAGTCGGTCAATTACAGGCTGAGGCTTGAGTCGTGCGGAGATGAACACCCTGGCTTTATTAGTGGCAGGCCCGGAATCTGGCCCAACAATGAACTGGTGCCCGCCTGTGGTTATTTTGATGACAACATTGCCAGGGTAGTCTGCGCTCAATTGGATTATAGTCGGGAAGGCGTCTGGTATTCGAGGCTGGCCAGTGGAGGGTGCCAAGACTCCAGCTTGACAATGTATTTAGGCTGTACTGGAACGGAAGACAGCATTAACGACTGTTACTTTGGTCATTGGGAAAAAAGAGAGTGTGATGACAATATAATAGTTCACTGTCCGCTTCTTCGGATTTCATCACAGGACAGCTGCGCAGTTGATGAACCAGATCCGGATACTGTTACCGGCAGGCCGGAAGTGTGGTTCCCCGACGAGAATCAGTTTGGAACTATCTGTAAAGATGGCTTTGATCATATTGATGCCAGCAAATTCTGTAGGGGATTATCGTTCAGTGTTGGCGAAGTTAAAGACCGGCCATGTCCTGGCAAGGGCCCTATAGCCCGAAGCAATTCACAGTGTAGCGGAAATGAAACGACTTTCCTGGACTGTCGGTACGATGAACCTGCAAGCAACCATTGTACCCATGAAAATGATGCAGTGGTAACGTGCAGTAAGTCAATCCGCCTTGCTCCGCACAACCACTGCGCAGTCATTAAACCGGGTTTTGTTAGCTCCAGGCTGGAAATTATTCACAATAATAGGTGGGGAAGCGTCTGCAGTGCTTTTGTTTATAAAGGTGCACAGGTAGCACCGGTAGCCTGCGTTCAATTGGGTTATCCCCGGGAGTTTGCTGAATCCAGAATGGCTGGCGACGAATGCCAGAGCTCTGGCCCCATTTTTAACGTTTACCTTTGTTCAGGAGAGGAAAAACGTATTCAGAACTGTTTCGAGCCGAATTTGGGGAAAGACGACTGTTGGCATGCCAATGATTTAGTGCTGAGCTGCCAGGTTGCCCGGATTTCATTGGAGGACAGCTGCGTAGTCGATGAACAACCTGATACGGTTATCGGCAGGCCTGAAGTGTGGCTCTCTGAGGAGAAACAGTTTGGAACTTTCTGTAAAAAACGCTTTGATAATAATGATGCCACCGCATTCTGTAGAGGTTTTTTATACCGTGTTGGTGAAGTTGAAGATCGGCCATGCCCTGGCACGGGACCCATAGTTCAAAACAGTTTACGGTGTAGCGGTAACGAAACGAATGTTCAGGAATGTCCGTCCGACGAATTGGTAATCGCCAATTGTACCCATGAAAATGATGTAGTTGTCAGATGCAGCAGGGAACCCATTTTAATTCCAACTCCGGTTTCAACAGTCCAGACAGCCCGGCTCTCAGGTTCAACCCCAAACAGTGATAGAGGGAAAATGATCGGTGGTGTACTGGGCGCTCTTGCCGGTATAACCGTGGGAGCAGGCGCACTGGGAGTCTGTCTTAATGCCCGAAAACTAAGAAAGGATAATGATTTATCAGTATGTCGGCTAATTAGTCGGGCTCTGGTGACTACCTTCAGGAGCCCCCTTTATTTTAGAGGGCCACACCGGTTTCTTTCCGAATCTCGGGATTGGACTGTGGAGTTAGCTGCGGGTGACACTGTCCTGGGTGAAGGAGAGGCGCAGATGGCAATGATTCAGTTCTAGTGAAGCCGCTCAGGAATAGTAGCAAAATGACTTCCGTATTTTATGAGTCCAGGGTTCCGTTGGTACTGAGGCCTGTCGAGGTGCAGTGCCACCACCCTTCGGCAGGCTTCAGGGTGAACGGAGATCGAGTTCTGCATCGGGAAGTTATTAACTGTAGTTACGCACTTCACTGTCGTTTACTATCACATGCAGTGCTTGATCATTCAGACAAAATACTACATCTGGTAATGGTGCGTAACATCACTTGCTTAAAGAACTATTCCTGAGCGTTTATACCCATACACAGCTCAAGGCTGTACAGCTGGCTTGGTAAGTTCGTTTTATTTCATGAAATACCCATTAACGAGGCGGCCCATTAATGTATGTTCAGGCAGACTCTATTGTATCGCTATTGATGAGTGATGTGGTGTAGTGCTCTTCAATGGCCTGACGATTCCCCCGGAAAATAATTTCACCCTCTTTTTGCTCCAGCTGGTAGTCATACATCGGGTCGTAATAATGGCTGAGCAGGTCACTGATCAAAGGGCTGTAGCCGTCTATAACCCCCTCTTTTTTGTGTTGCTGAATGGCTTTTTCCAGCATATCGGTCAATTGCTGGTAACGCTCTCCACCCAGTCGACGACGGATGCGGTAAAGACTGCCGGAGAGCCCTTCGACAAACTGATCAAAGCCCTGTTCGTCGCCATAGGCTGCGACAAATTCGGCAAGATTATCGGTGACATACTCCTTCAGGCCGATTTTAATCCGCTCTTCCATGGTCTCTTCCAGAAGCACCAGGGGGGACTGCTGCATTTTATCCCGCATGGATTGAGGCAGGCTGCAACGACCAATCAGCTTGCTTTCATCTTCCAGCAGCACCGGCATTCCGGGATTATGGTGGCGATGTTTCAGCAGGGCGATAGACAAACGGTTTTCGAAATCAATCTGACCCGGTTGTCCCCCATAACGACGGCCAAAGCTGGAGCCTCGATGATTGGCAAGCCCTTCCAGATCAACACTGTTTTCCAGCTGGTGGATCAGGAAGGTTTTTCCGGTGCCGGTTTTACCGCTGAGAATAATAAACGGAATCTCCTCAATAGAACGTTCCAGTTCATCAATAAGAAAACGTCTCAGGGCTTTATAGCCGCCTTTAACCAGAGGGTAAGGGTAGCCTGAATCTTTAAGCCACTGTTGAGTTATATGAGAGCGCTGGCCTCCCCGGAAGCAGAAAAGGTAACCCTGTGGGTGTTGGGTGACAAATTGCTGCCAGCTGGCCAGCCGTTGAGACCTGACTTCATCCGTTGCCAGTTCATAGCCCAGTTCAACGGCAGCGTCAGGCCCCTCTTGTTTGTAGCAGGTACCAATTTGTTCCCGCTGCCGGTCATCCAGAATGGGAGCGTTGCTGGCCAAAGGGAAGCTGCCTTTGGCATACTCCACCGGAGCACGCACATCCATCAATGGAATGTCATTCAGAAAAATGGACAGATAATCTTCCGTGTTGGCTCTTTCTTCGGTCGTGGAAATGGTCATCGATGGCTGCAGTGGCTGATCAAAGCTGCATAGTGTCGTACCCCAGACAGTGGTTGGCAAGTCTGAATAGATGCAGGCAGTTCAAAAAAATGCAACGAACGCAAAATTTTTAGATTATATTTACCAAAACATTTTCAGGCGTATGGGTTTTGTGGTTGTCAACAACAAAATTGGCCGGAATGGAGTCTGTTACCAGCCAGACAATTAGGCGAAGAATAGAAAGTGGCTACTACGACAGAGTAAGTCGAACGTCAGGCGGTCATTATCGTGTATTCATCCAACTCTTTAGTAAAAAAAGCCGAAAAATAAGTTATGCGAGAGTCAGCTCCGTCAAACAAAAATTCAGCATCGCCACACAAAAGCGACTCTTGCTCGAACGATACCCTGACTCCGGGTTTATCGCTGACATTGCCAGTGCTTTCAACTTTAAACGACAACGTCTTAAAGCCATTCTGGAATCCGCAATGCTCGGATATCCAACACCTCTTATGGCTACCAAAGCTGTGGTTACCACAAAAGACCGACTCGCAAGATCGGGATTCGAGCTTATCAAGTGGCTCATTGAATTATCAGGAGGTCAGATCGAAATTCTGGATGGTCAGGCTGCCCCCTCGGAAGCCTTCGACACCCAAGAGCTTATCGGTTTCGTAACTATTCAGCACCCATCAAAAACTGCTTGTTGTAATTCTCAAAAGTTTTAATAATAGATTTAATATATTCATTCCCTATTTTAACAAACGACACATAGCTGTAAATCCGGTTAAAACTGGAACTACACCCACTACTCTATTTTTTGTACGTAAGTTACTCGTAGACGAATGGCAGCATGCAGCTTGCAGCTTGGAACGATCTTAAGTGGAATCAGCTTATGTTAGTTTATATAGAAGAGGATAGTCGTTCAGTCAGGTGTTACCCTGGCATTCACAACTACCGATTTGACATGATTCCCCAGCATCAGCACCGAGCAAAGGCTTGTTGCTGTAATTTTGAACAGCTTTAAAAAGAGACTGAAATATATTCATTCCCTGTTTTTTAGCAGACGACAAATAGCTGCGAATCCGTGCAAACATGGAACCGCCGTCATCACTTCTGAAGCAGCCTGAGATTTTCTGTTTAGCTTGGCCAGCCTGACATCTCGTTCGCTGCCATTGTTATCGAAAGGAATTGAGAAGTCGGACAGGGTAACGCAGGGTTTCTACCTTGAACTCACTGAGTCGCTTAAAGCGGTTGTAAGCCTTGGTATTCTTAACCTTCTTACGCCCAATCTCCTGTCGTTGTTTCTCCATGTAGGCTGTCTCTTATACACATCTAAAAAAAAAAATATGCCGGAGGATACACAAGTCGATAACCCGTTAAAGGCGACCA
>NZ_JAVRMB020000124.1:0-5070 GCF_031844845.1 Endozoicomonas sp. | reverse complement strand
CCAGGACCACAGCACGCGGAAGAACATCAAGGCAGATCTTCAGGCCGGAGTTCCGGTGTAATGATAAAAGTCGGAACATTAACGCCTATGTTGAGAGGATTACGATCATCGTGTGACACCGTCAGACCAGAAGGCTCACCTGAGGTAAGGATTGCTTTCAAAATAACGGACCCATTCTCCCAAACGTAACCGTCATCCCCGCGCAAGAGTGCTGCCGCAGGAATGACGGAAAGCGGGTCCTTTCTACAACCCCACTCCCCTTAAAATATTAATGTAGCGAGCCAGCTAGCGGATATTGATAACAAGAACAGCAATGTTGAAAACAATTGGGGCCAGACACCACATCGGGAAACTGTCAGGTCAGAATAATTTGAAATGAGTGTTTTGTATGAAAAAAAACATGCCTGATGTGGAATGCCCTGAATCACCCACAAATATTGTTATTAATTCAGCCGGCATGCTGATCTCTTTTCTGACTCTGGCCACCTTTTGTCTGTTTGGTGACGATTTGTCGGTGGTTGAAGGCGTCATACTGGTTTGCTTCGGGCTTGCATTGCCAATCATTGTTTTGGACATTGTTTTTTTAAAAGTACATCGCTCCCCTTCAACAGGACTGGATTTTGATAAGCCTGTTCAGCACGCCTTCTGGTATAACACCGTTGCCGTAAAGCTGACCGGGCTGGCCATGACAATAGGGAGTGTCACTTTTGTTTATTGGCTCTTACCAGAATATCAAGGCCGTTTTTATGACCGGTACTACGAATTTCTAGGCATTATTCTGCCGTTTTTTTGTGCTTTATCGATTCCCTACTTTATATTAATCAACCGCTATATGGTTGAGCCAAAAGATGGTTACTGGCATGTGGGGATGGTATTGGCTGGAATGCTTTTCTCTCCCAAAAAGCTAAAACAGGTTGATCGAAATAAAGTTTTTCAGCATGTATTGGGATGGCTGGTCAAACTGTTTTTCTTACCGCTGATGTTCGTTTATCTGGCAGACAAAGTAGCACTTTACCGTGACTTCGATTTTACCACTCTATTCCATAGCTATAAGGCCTTTTTTGATTTTACGTTCGGCTTTCTGTTTTACATCGATCTGTTATTTGTCACCGTCGGTTACCTATGTACTATTCGCCTGTTCGATGCCCATATTCGCTCAGCTGAACCCGGTTTTTTAGGCTGGGGCGTTGCATTGATGTGCTATCAGCCGTTCTGGAGCATGATTTCTGATTCGTATCTTAATTATAATTCAGGTACCTCCTGGGGATATTGGTTTTGGGACTATCCAATTATTTATGGGCTCTGGGGTAGCCTTATCCTGATACTGATGGGCGTTTATGTCTGGGCGACAGTTTCTTTTGGCGTACGCTTTTCCAACCTGACCCATCGGGGGATTTTGACCAATGGGGCTTACCGTTACACCAAGCACCCGGCTTATATCAGTAAGAATTTATCCTGGTGGCTTATTTCCATGCCGTTTTTAACCACAGGTCATCCAGTGACGGCGATACAACACTGCACCTTGTTATTGTTATTGAACTTCATCTATCTATTACGTGCAAAAACTGAAGAGCGTCATTTATCCTGTGATTCTGCCTATGTTGCTTATGCGCGTTATATTGAGCATCACGGACTATTGGCTCCCATAGGGCGCTGGTTACCTGTTCTTAAATTTAAACCAGGGAGCTTGTTCAATTGGGCTTCCGGGTCAGATGCGGTGATGGAGCCTCAGCCATCCTCAACAACCAGGCAGCCATAAAAAATAAAAGAAAATAAAGATTCCACTTTCCCATCGGAACAAAGCTGCTCATCTGCTATCCAAATAACGTAAATAACTCATCTTGGTGAAATATATGAATAGCATGTCCCTCCAGCCTACCGGCTTTCAGCCCCCTGCGTTCAGGGAATTAGGATGCGTTATCTGCTTTAACGGAAAAGCAATAAAAGAGACGGATCCTCTCCGTTACTTCCACGATGAGTGCCTGAATGGTTGGCTCGACTCCGCATTTGGAATGAGCGTAGCGCATAGAGCTACTTCCACTGCGGCAGGATTCCTGAAATTCTCCCGGATA
Source organism: Endozoicomonas sp. (assembly GCF_031844845.1). GTDB lineage: Bacteria > Pseudomonadota > Gammaproteobacteria > Pseudomonadales > Endozoicomonadaceae > Endozoicomonas. Next base: position 2,998 of record NZ_JAVRMB020000124.1, on the reverse strand, counting down.
TTGTCCGATTGGACAATCCACGTAGTAGCCCAGACAGCCATCACCCAGATTCATTCCTCTCCAGTGAAACTCCCTCCCCTGAAAGCCCTGATTGCCATCAGGGCGACAGTGCGGAATACAGGGCTGCTGGTAGCCCAAGATTTAATCCTGAAATCAATCTGGGAAGAATCACAGGGAAAAACCCTGAAGCCTGAGATCTGTTGGGCATTCAATACAAAGGTCCAACAAAGAGTCCAGCAGGATATCCAGGACTTTACTTTCCCATAAACAAATAATAAACAAATAAAAAATAAAAAATAAAAATAAGAATAAGAATAAGAATAAAAAAAATAAAAAAAAAAAATAAAAAGGACACTCATAAATTTATCAATACAATAAATAAGGGTATTTTTATGGACCTGTTGAGGCTGTCCACCTTCAATCTATTGCCGATTTATCTCGGCGCTCTGGATGTCCTGTTCTCCCCTTCTTTATGGATGTCCTATTCTCAGGTCCCCTGTTCTCCGGTCCTCTGTTCTCCGCACTTATGGATGTCCAAAAAATAAAAAAATAAAAAAAAAATAAAAGGACACCCATAAATTTATCAATACAATAAATAAGGGTATATTTATGGACCTGTTGAGGCTGTCCACCTTCAATCTCTTGCCGATTTATCTCGGCGCACTGGATGTCCTGTTCTCCCTGGATGTCCTGCTCTCCCTCCTGTTCTCCTCTCCCTGTCCTGTTCTCCCCTTCTTTATGGATGTCCTGTTCTCCCGCTGTTTTTATGGATGTCCTGTTCTCCCCTGTTCTCCCTGTTTTTATGGATGTCCTGCTCTCCGGTTACCAGGCATTAAGTTTGGCAGGATACAATGCTGAGTACGGATTTGACGCCCTCTCTTTATCATTGGTGGAATCGATCGCTCAGGGCTGTGGTGTTAATGAACCAAAGCCGCTGCAACACAAATATCGCTGGCAGTTAATGTTCAGTAGGTGACGATTCCAGATCTTTGCCGATTGATTTGGTGATTTCCCGCATTATCGAATTCATATTTTCTATATCGTCTTCGGGTATGCTGTTAATAATGCCTTGTAAACTCAGATTAGGGTAAAGTTGTTTTTCTGTTAATGTCTGCCTTGTCATAGGGCATTCTTTCTTTATTTTGAGACATTTTAGAATACTTTTTTCGTCATAGCTATGTCCGTAAACGGTCATGACAGCTTTTTCCATTAACATCAGAGAAATGGGACAAGTAACTTCTGCTAATGTTTTTGTGGTAAATTCGGACATTGACTTAAATTTTGTTTTCATGTTAAAAATGTCGACCATCAAGATTCTCTTTTTGTTGCTAAGAAGTTCTGTTTCACTGGATAAATGTACCCTTTTATTGCTAAGAATTTCTGTTTGAACGGTCAAGGATTTAATGCTATTTTCCATATTAGCCAGTTTAGATTGATCTGCAATTATTCCCCTGATTTCTTGCATTTTTATGGTAAGTAATTTTTCATTCTGGAATTTCTTTAGTATGTCTTCAACTGTTGTCTGTTGATGCAGAGTTTTGTTTGACAGTAGACGTCTGAGGGCTGTGGGGTTGGATCTTTCCTTAAAGTAGTCATATAAAGAAATGCTTCTGGTTGTGCCATTATAATTGGTTATTCTAACAGAGGCTAGTTCATCACTTGTACTGAATGATTTAAGTAAAAATACACTTCTTTCAATAGGTGTTGCATGGTTCAGTAATTTGTCTTTGTTTAGCTCTAGCAAGTGACTGGAATATTCCTTCCTCATTTCTTCAGAGGTAAATAAGTTTTCAATATCACTTATTGAACTGATTCGCATGGAGATATAATTGATAAAGCTATTGTCATCATGGAGGTCAATGCTTCTTTGATCATTAAGTGCTTTGGTGTATAGATTCAGAAAGAGACCTTTCCTTTCACTGTAATTCCAATATTCCAATACTGAAAATAGCACCCATAGTAATTGTACATTGGTGCTGTCATCAAATTCAAAATTAAGCTTCCAATGTTTGTCATCTACGATATCAAGATATGAGACATTTAAACCCAAATTCACTTTATCACGAATTACAGTAAATAATCTACTATCCTTGTCAAAATTACCCTCTAGTATTAGATCAAAAACAATATAGTGTGACAGTATAGATTTACACAAGCCTATGAGATGATTAATAGACTCTGTCATTGACTCGTCGAGTGAGATGCCTTTGTTAAGATTATCAACTATTTTTTCAAGTTCAGGTTGGAGGTCATATCCCGAAAACACCGAAAACATATAGTGCTTAAGTAATAATAAAAGAAATTCAAATCTTTGTTTTGAATAAGAACCGCAATGATCCAGTTTCGTTGTATCTTCGATTAGCTGACAAATGGTGACGAATGATTTTTTTATTTTTATTCTGGTGATTTCTGTTTGATCAGAGTTAGTAACAGACAATATGAAACCTTTTTCATGTCTCAATACGGATTTATCGCTTTCAATAAGGGTTTCAAAATGTTCACGGCAGCTATCAAGCTCCGTTATTACTCCAGCGTCAAGAAGGTTGATAAGAGATTCTCTTATCTGACCCAGTTCTGCTTTGTATTGTTTTGATGCCTGTACTTGGATTTTTCGTTGAGTAATTGCTGTTTTTCTTGGCAATTGATCAGGGTTGATTTCAAATGCTCTGCCACAGTCTTGGCATGAGTTTTTTATTCTGACTTTGTCTTTGTCTTTTTGTGATTCTGAATGAATGTTTATGCGATTATTCAAAGTAATCGCATTTTCTCTGGGATTTAAGCTGGCAGTGTCAATCATGTTCAATGAAACCTGAGTTTAGGTTTAAGTAGGTGATAGTTTGCTATCGAATGTTATGACTAAGTAGGTGATCCTTTGCTATCGAATATTTTGACCACTGACTAATGAATAAGTTCCAACTCTTTTATAACCAAGGCATCAATAGTCGGATGTGTTCTCCAGTTTTTCGGCGATAAATGTTGAAATGCAAACAATCACCCA
>NZ_JAVRMB020000123.1:0-7533 GCF_031844845.1 Endozoicomonas sp. | reverse complement strand
TCTGCAATGCACTCGCCCCATTCCTCGTATGCATCCTGCAGTGCTTTTTCGTTGGGGTATTGGACCTTGAACGATGCACCATAAACCCGGCCGAGTCGGTTGAAAAAATACCGAATCTTTTTGTCTTCCAGGGTCAGGCTTTCAGCACTGCTCCCAGACTTCGTCCGGGGTACCGGAGAGCGGGGTGAATGTGCTTTGTCCATGCTGACCACGTTGGTAGGTTTCTCGGTTGGCATCCATGCTCTCCCGGTTGATTGCGTTGTGAATAAAACGGTCGATCTGGTCGGCGTCTTTGAAAATTACATGCAGCCCGTCGTACCGTTGCCCACGGTCGTTGTCTCCCACGTTGTGTGGCGTGAGGCTGCAACCCAGAATGGCCGTTTTCAGGTCGTTGATGGGATAGCCAGTCTTGATGGCGTTGCGGATTAGTTTCCGCCGTTTTTCGTCCAGCTTTGCGGTGGGGTGATTCATGGTGGTTTGCCAGAATTTGAATATTTCCAGGATGGCGCTTGGTTTTTTTTGTTCTGGCTCACTCTGCCGATTGGCTGCTTCGGTGTTTTCGTTTGATGGGATTAATTCACCGGTCAGCTCATCAACGTCCGGTTGAGCGTCAGCTCGACAAGAGTCTTTGAAAGAATTACTGCTATAGCTACTGTTACTGTTACTGCTATATCTACTGCTACTGGTTTCGGAAGGGTTTCCCAAGGGTTCCGAAAGGGTTTCAGAAGGGTTTAATCTGTCATCTCTGGCTTTCTCATACCCTGCTTGTAATTCATTGAATTGCTGTTTAATTTTTTGATCTTTATTGGCGATAGTTTTCACAGCATCACCAAGATAAGACAGTGGTCTTTCAATTCCGTCTATATTTTTTGGAAACTTCATCATCAGTTTGATGATGGACTTAATCTGATTGGGGTTTTCCGGTGCGTTATACTTTAAAAAATTATTAATCACTACCCATGAAGACCCTTCCTTAACGGTTAAGAAACCCTTTTGAAACAGTTTGGAAAGGGTTTCTTTTGCGTCTTCCAACGTCCAATCTTTCCTATCTCCAGAAATTGTCTCTGGTGTTATTCTCAGAATGCCCGTCATGTCGCCTGTTGGATGAGTCAACAAATAAACGGCAAGCACCACTTCTTTGTCGGTCATGTTATAAACCTTGTCTTGCCACCAGAACTGGCAATATATTTTCCCATAATCTCGCATTAATAAATCCTTCTAAAGCAATTGAAACGGGAGGCGGCCGTAACACCTCCCGGGTTTGATAAGGCAGTTGACCTCTGCCATCGTTCACCAGCACAGTTTTGGGAAAGGAGAGGCTGGCACGACTGCGGGTGTTACCCACCGCCCGCTGGGGTTCCGCTGTGCAATCGTCTAACTCTGTCGTTTTTCTGCTGCTTTGATCAGGTAGGGAGCCACGTTCTTAATGGCTCTCTCTCCAAATAGAAAACCCAACACCAAAAGGTTGATAACGATCAGAGCGGATTGCTGTTGCTCTGAAAGCTCCCATTGGGTAAACCATTGGTAGTCGAGGTACAGGGTGAAAAAGCCCCAGATCGGGCGCTGGCATCCTCTGGCAAATAGCACCAGGTGGCCGATGATCGGGATGCTCTTGAGGTCTTTGGCGGTGCCTTCCAGCTGGCTGACCCGTTCAGTGAGGGCCTGTTCTGCTTTTAACAGGGCGGTGTCGGCCTGATGGCGTTTCTCCTGTTCCAGCCTCTGAAGCTCCATATAAACTTTGCCCTTTTGCTCCAGGGTCATGTCGGGTGGGAAGTAGGTTTTGACTGCGTCGTATAATGTGTCAGCCAGTCCGCCGCTGAGGGTGTTGATCAGGGTGCTGGCGATTTTGCTAAAGCTCATGTGCTTTCCTTGCGTTGCTTTCTGAATGGCTCAGTGAATAATCCGGTGGGGAACGCCTTCTTTTTCCCAGGTAATACCCGTGTCGATTAACCAGTCGCTGTAGGGCTGGCATCCGAGTTCGTGGTGGATCAGGGCTTTGATGATGGGGTTGAGCAGAGGGTTGATGCCCATGGGTATGCGCTGATATTCCGCCAGACCTATCCGCTGGCAAACGCTCCTGACATAAGCGTCAGTGTCATTCTCATTAGGCGGTGCCCAGCGATTAATGATCTCCCTGAGCGTCCTTAATTGGTGCTTGTGGTAGTAATTGATAAGAATTCGAGTCATCGCCCGGACGCCGTACTCTGGCGATATAAACTGGCAGAAGGCGTCGTCGGTCTGGGTCGCTTTTAATCCGAGCCAGTCATCACCGTGGCGAATGTTTCCCGGGTTATTATTTCTCCAGCCCCGGATGTTTCTCATTTCGTTCATGGTTCACTTCCTTGTGTATAGGTGGAGCGTTCTCTGTCCTGGATGCCGTTCCAGGTGTCGTATACTTTCAAGCCGACCAGCAGGAAGCTGGCGATGGCGGCGACGACCGTTCCAATGAAAAATAGCTTTCTGACCTCTTCACCTAATTGCCGCACCAGACTGTGGGTCTCTTTGCCTTCTTCCTTGATTTCGGTGATGTCCTTATTCATGGCCGTAAACTGCACCTCCAATTGGTTCACCGAATGCTCCAAAGAGTTCACCCTGGGTGGGGTATGTTCCAGTTCGGTCACCCGGTGTTCCAGCACCGCCATGCCTTTTTCCATCTGGGTTATTCGTTGTTCGGTCATCGCCTCCTCCCTGAAGGTAGCCCTGGACGCCTGTCCTGAGATGGCGGCATGTCAGACCATAGCGGGGAAAGTTATCGCCCTGGACGATCTTGCGTATGGTACGCTCCACCAGTCCGAACCGCTGACCGATGGATTGCTTATGTTCCCCTGCCCACACGGCCTGCCTGATTTCCTGAGTCCGAATCCGGACGGCCATCTGCTGGGGGATATACAACAGCATTCCACCAAATCGGGAGGCCAGCTTTTGGGCGGCGTCCATGCCAATGACTTCTACTATGGGCGATTCTGCGCTCGGTTTTGATGCTATATATTTCCGCTGTCCACCCAATGCTCGCTCCAGCTTGAGGGTGGTTTCCCGGCCGATCAGCTCGATGATTTCCGGTTCGCTGCTCACGCTTGTATTCCGTACCTGGCGATGAGAATGGCATCAGCTCTGTTATGGTCTTTTTTTCGTGTCAGTGGTGCCGCTGGATAAAGCTCTAAGGCTCTGGTTCTGGAAACGTCTTTTTCTTTGCCGATAAGTCTGGCTCTGCGCTTCCAGGTGACGGGGGTGATATAAGTCAGTGGCAGGTTAATAGTACTGATGACACCTTCAATGGCTCCGAAACTGCGCCCCATATTGAACATGGAAGTGACGCCCTGTTTTGGCATGGCGTGTACTTGTTCCAGGTAAACCATCGCTATGTGATCAGCTTGTTCCTGCCAGTGCCGCAGAATATTGGCCATGCCATAGCTGAAGATGCGCTGCTTTTTGCCTTCGGTCACGGTGGGGAAGTCGATCACGTCGACCAGCTGGAGGGCCATTGCTCTCAACCGGTAGTGCGGGCACCAGCACGTTGCCTTGGTTGGTTAGTTTGTCACCGTCAGGTGTCGTGTGTGCGATCTTTTTGGGTGCTTCAAATCCGTATATTTTGGCTCGCTGGTCGATGGCTTTCATGATTCTGTCCATCGCCTGCAGGTCGCCTTTCAATGCCTGCTTCATGGCCTCCCGGATAATCCAGTCCAAACGCTGCAAATCAAGGGTCTTGTTCAGCTTTGCCATCTGGCGGGTTTCTTCTTCTACCTCGCCCAGAGCTTTGGCTACTGCCTTGTATGCGGCGGTCTTGGAGACGCCTAATTGATCGCCTATTTGCCGGTAGGAAAGACCAAGTGTACGGAGTTCCAGTGCTTTTCGTTGTAACTCCTTGGCTTTAATGGTTTTTTTGTCCATTTCGTCATCCCTGTCGTTAACCTGCTTATGCGTTTACCATTTTGATGGTTATTTCCGGATCAATATCGGGCGATGTTGTAATTTTGTAGGGAGGAAATGGGAAAGGATTTTCACAATACGTTGGATATATATGTTTCCGATCTGGGTGATTATTGTTTGAATGACTCTTAACATTGCCTACGGTTTTTGCTACATAATCACAAAATATGCATTTGTAAGGCTTCTCTCCGGTATGGGCTCGCATGTGTGTTTTCAGATTACATCTCTGATTGCAAGCGTAATCACATATCCTACATACGAAAGACTTCTCGCCAGTATGGATTCGCATGTGTTGTATCAGACTAGATGAATACTCAGAAGCGAAATCACATTGCCCGCATTTATGAGGCTTCTCGCCGGTATTGTTTTGCTGCGATATCGTGTACTTCAAGGCCTCGATGTTCTGGTACTGCTGAGTCTGCTGACACCACTGGTATATATCGTGTACATGGAACATATGTTGATGAACCAATTCTGGTACTTGCCCTGAGCCTGAAAGCTGTTGAATCTGCCTTCCCGCAACCTGATTTTCAGGTGTGGCTACTTTCAAGCGTTTCTCTCTAAGGTCTGGAGTGCTGGGCCTTTCATCGTCTCTTTTTCGTTTTTCTACTCGCTGGTCTAAAGGTTTTACTGCTTTGGTTACAGATCTTCCAGATGTTGAGCATTGCTGCCCTTTTTTAGCCAACTCTTTCTGCTCTTTTTCAGCCAACAGATGAGCCGCATCCAGTAATATTCCAATACCACGCCCATCCCGTAGAACTTTTATATCCATTTACTTATTGCCTTTGTCTATGAATATTTATGTTGAGACAGATAAGAAGTAACAATGTTCCCCCCCTCCCTGATGGCTCTTTAGTTCCATATAACTCACTCATCGCTGCTCTCTCTTTGCTCTGTCATCTCTGCCAAACTCAACCCAGTCTGCTGGCAGACGATACCCACCTCTGGAAACTTCCGCCTGAAACGCTCCAGGGTCACATCGCAATATTCCGGAGCCAGTTCCATTGAGTGCATCCGTCGTCCGGTGTTCTCGGCGGCGATCAGGCTGGTGCCGGAACCGTTGAAAGGCTCATAGCAGCTCTCACCGTCGTTGGTGTATGCCTCGATAATGTGCTGCGGCAGGGTGACCGGAAAAACCGCAGGGTGGTCGATGCCATCGCCAATACTCCCTTTCTGGCGCATCAACCGGATTACGCTGTCGGGTATTTTGAAGTCCTGTATGGCTTGCCCTGAATGCGTCCAGCCGCCCACCTCGCCATCATTGCTGCGAATACCGCCGGCATCCTGCTGGTGGCTGACTTCGCCTGCTCCCTCGCAGGGGACGATCTTGTTAGGCTTTCGCTTCTGTTTGTTGAAATGAAAGATCAGCTCAAATGCTGGCGCTAATCGTCCTGCCCAATCACCCGGCATGCCCGGTCCCTGATCCCAGACGTACATCCCAAACCGTCGCCATCCGTCTATCCGCATAAATTCCAGCCAGCCATTCCAATAAGGTTGCCACTCATTTTTGTGGTGGATCATCCCCAAATTGACCAGCACTTGCCCTGCCTGGTGCATCGCCTTGCCGAGGGTGGTGGAACCGAAGACGCCGGTCATGAGTTTGTCCCAATCACTGATACCATCTGTGGTGTAGTCCCGTTGGTTGCCATAGGGCGGACTGGTGAAGCAAAGGCGAGCCTTACGTCCGTCCATCAATGCCTCTACGTCTGTTGCTTTGGTGCTGTCACCGCACATGAGCCGGTGCTGGCCTATCTGCCAAATATCACCTGGCCGGGTCACTGCCGGTGCGTTGGTTATGTCGTCTTCAGGTACTTCCAGGCTGTCGTTTTCTTCTGGTGCTGTGGGTGGCTCAAGGTCGGCCAACATATCCAGCAGGGCATCGTTGTCGGTTTCTACCTGCCCGAGCAGCTGCTGTAAGGTGTCGGCGTCAGTCTCTGCCAGTGCGCTAATGGGATCAAGTGTTGCCAGGGCGAGCTTTTCTTCTGCTTCGCTGAGGTCTACATAAATCACGGGAACCTCTTTCGCCTTGTGCTTTCTGGCCAGCTCTACTCTGAGGTGTCCGTCAATCAATCGTCCGGTGCGCTGGTTGACGATGACTTGCTGTATCCATCCAAGGTCGTCCAGTACGCCTTCCATTGCCGCTTGTTGTGCCGGTGGATGTCGTCGCCAGTTGTCCGGGTTTAACATCAGCTTTTCCGGACTTTCCATACCATTGCCGGTGATGCGTTGCTTCCATGCCATGTTGATTATCCTTTGAATTCCTTTCCGTTCTGGTGCTTTGCCTGCTGCCCGGTGAATTCCTGCCACCGCCTTATAATCACGTCGCAATAAACCGGGTCGAGTTCCATCATTCGGGCCTGTCGTCTTAACTTCTCGCAGGCGATCAGGGTGCTACCGGAACCACCGCATAAATCCAGAACTGTGTTTTGTCGGGTGCTGCTGTTGCGGATCATGTGGATAAGCAGGTTGACCGGCTTCATGGTAGGGTGCTCGCCAGATCTGTGGGGTTTATCTTCCTTGATGACTGAGGTGTTCAACTGGTTGCGAAGCTGCCGGCAGTAGTTAACCAGTGACGACTTTTCCATGTTCTTGAAGTCGGGCTCATCGTCGACCACGGTGGACTTGTTGAATTCGCCGAACCACTGGTGGGCGGCTCCTGGCTTCCAGCCGTATAAAATCGGTTCATGCTGCCAGTTGTAATCCTGTCTACCCAAGGCAAAAACATTTTTTACCCAAACGATGCACTGTTTCAGTAAAAATCCAGATTCCACCAGTGCGCTTCTGAAGTTGACGCCTTCGCTGTCGGCATGGGCGACATAAATCGGGCCGCCCGGTTTTGTCCACAGGCAGGCGGCTGTGAATAAGTCCCGCAGAAACTCTCTGAATTGTGCATCGCCCATTTTGTCGTTTTGGATGGTGAGTGCGTCTTTGGTTTTTCCCTCGTAATCCACGTTATAGGGTGGATCAGTCATTACCATGTCCACCTGTTGCGATTGCACCAGCTGTTCTACCTGCTGCTGGTTAGTACCATCGCCGCACATCAGACGGTGGGTGCCTAAAATCCAAATGTCACCGGGCTTGCTGATGACTTTGCTCTGAGGATCCGGGCAGTCGTCGTCATCGGTGAGACCATCTTCCGGCTCATCCAGCAGGTCTGCCGATGCGAGGCTCTCCAATAGGCCGTTCAAATCATCGCTTTGTACTTCCAGCCCTTCGATGAGGCTGTCCAGCATCGCCTGATCGGTCTCTGCCATAGCAGACAATGGGTCTATTGTTGCCAGTGCCAGTTTTTCTTCGTCTTCGGAAAGGTCGACGTAAATAACCGGCACTTCGGTTTCGCCTTCCCGCAGGGATAGCTCCACCCGCAGGTGGCCATCCACCAGGTGGCCGGTTCTCTGGTTGACGATCACCTGTTGAATCCAGCCGATCTGATCCAATGCTCCCTTGAGGGCATCCTGCTGACTTTTGGGGTGGATGCGCCAGTTCTGCGGGTTGGCCAGCAGTTGCTCCGGGTTTTCCTTGCCCTGGCCGATGATCCTGTCCTGCCACTTGCTCATGCTTCGTCCCTGCTGGCTGTGGATAAGCCCATGGCTTTCAGGCGGCTCA
>NZ_JAVRMB020000122.1:0-13196 GCF_031844845.1 Endozoicomonas sp. | reverse complement strand
CCCTTGTTGCATGTGGATACCACCTGGAAGTTTCGGGAGATGATTGAGTTTCGAGACCAGCGGGTGAAAGAGCTGGGGCTTGAGCTGCTGGTTCATACCAATCCGGAAGGTCTTGAACAGGGGGTTGGACCATTTACCCATGGCAGCGCCAAACACACCGATGTGATGAAGACCCAGGCACTCAAACAGGCACTGGATAAATACGGGTTTGATGCGGCTTTTGGTGGTGCCCGCAGGGATGAAGAGAAGTCCCGTGCTAAAGAGCGTGTTTATTCCTTCCGGGATAAGAACCATCGCTGGGACCCAAAGAATCAACGGCCCGAACTCTGGAATATCTATAACAGTCAGGTAGAGAAAGGGGAAAGTATTCGGGTCTTCCCGCTGTCCAACTGGACGGAACTGGATATCTGGCAGTACATCCATCTGGAAGAGATTCCGATTGTACCGCTCTATCTCTCCAGAGAGTGCCCGGTGGTGGAGCGTGATGGCAACCTGATTATGGTGGATGATGATCGGATGACACTGAATGCTGGAGAAGAGCCTCAGATGCGTAAGGTGCGTTTCAGAACCCTTGGGTGCTACCCATTAACCGGCGCCGTGGAGTCTGAAGCGGATACTTTAACCGAGGTGATTCAGGAGATGCTCCTGACCAGAACCTCTGAGCGACAGGGCCGGGTGATTGACCATGACAGTTCCGGATCCATGGAAAAGAAAAAGCAGGAAGGGTATTTCTGATGTCACACCAATCTGAACTTATTGCTACGGATATCGAAGAGTACCTGAGTCGCCATGAACGCAAAGAGATGCTGCGCTTCCTGACCTGCGGCAGTGTGGATGATGGTAAAAGTACTCTGATTGGACGCCTTCTGTACGACACCAGCATGATTTATGAAGATCAGCTGGCTGCTGTTGAAAACGACAGTAAACGTGTAGGAACGCAAGGCGATAAACTGGACCTGGCCCTGCTGGTGGATGGCTTGCAGGCAGAGCGTGAACAGGGCATTACCATTGATGTCGCCTATCGCTACTTCTCTACAGAAAAACGAAAATACATCATTGCTGATACTCCGGGACATGAGCAGTACACCCGAAACATGGCAACAGGGGCATCCACCTGTGATCTGGCGATTATCCTGATTGATGCACGGCAGGGTGTGCTGACCCAAACCCGCCGGCATACCTACATCGCCAGTTTGCTGGGGATTAAGCATCTTGTCGTGGCCATTAATAAAATGGATCTGGTGGATTTTAGCAAGGAGCGCTTTGAAGAGATCCGTAATCAATACCTCGACTTCGCAGAGCCGCTTAACCTGGGGGATGTGCGGTTTGTCCCAATGTCAGCTCTGGAAGGCGACAATGTGGTGCATAAAAGTAAACACATGTCCTGGTATCGTGACAATACGTTGATGGACGTCCTGGAGACTGTTGAAATTGTCCGTGACCGGAACCTCGATGACTTCCGTTACCCAGTGCAGTATGTAAATCGTCCTAATCTTGATTTTCGTGGCTTCTCAGGAACACTGGCCTCCGGCACGATTAAACCCGGCGACGTTATCAAGGTTTTGCCATCGGGACAGGTCAGCACCGTTGAGCGAATCGTGACCTGGGACGGTGATTTACCGGAAGCCCATGCCAGTCAGGCGGTGACACTGACTCTGGCGGATGAGATCGATATCAGCCGTGGCGACATGCTGGTTCGCCGGGACAGTGATATAACGGTGGCTGCAGATCTGGCTGTGGATCTGGTCTGGATGGATGAGCAGCCCATGACGCCCGGAAAACAGTATCAGGTTAAGTTCCCGACGGGTCAGATTTCAGGAAGCTTTGTGGGTATTGAACACAGAGTGGATATCAACTCACTGGCTCATCATCCGGCAGATTATCTGGCGCTGAATGAAATTGGTCTGTGTCATCTGCAACTGACCAGAGCCATTCCGGTGGATAGCTACCAGCGTAACCGTCAGACCGGCGCCTTTATTGTTATTGACCGGCTCAGTAATGCGACGGTTGCCGCAGGTATGGTTCGTGGAACCCGTGAGGGCAAGGGTGAGTTTGAAAGCGTATCCAGTGAGCACCGTCAGCAGCGTCTTGGGCAAAAGGGTGGTTTATTCAAGGTTTTAAAACAGCATGCCGAGGCCATTGAACGACAGTTGTTTGATCGTGGGTTCTATCCGTATGTGATCAGTGTTGATGATGAGCAGTGGTCATTAAAGGCTGATGCTCTGGCAAAGGCTGAGGTGACGGTGATTCTGGCTGGTTACCAGACGGGTGATAACGGCAGTACCGATTCAGCCGAAGTGGCAGCAAATAAAATTATTGAGTCAATTTCTTTGAACGAGGTTAAGGCGTAACCCGTTTCCTTCAGGGGCGGGGGGTAGCCGGACTACTTTCTTTTGCTCTTGCGGTAGACTTAAGCCACTTTTGGCAGTGGAGGCTGGTAATGCCGAAAGGGCTTAATGTTTATCGTAAGAGAAATCTATAGAGGCGCTTTTTCTATACTATATTCAGGGTTTAATTTTACCTTTGTATGAAGCTGTTCTATCTCCTCAATAGCAGTACAGTATCCCGCCCAGGGATCCATAACAAAGCGTGCAACTAATTGATTATCGGCTATTGAATATACTGATATTAACCCTACAACGTGCTCCACTTTTAAGAATAAGTTCTTGCAAATGCTGGCTTCTACTTTAAAAACGGGTATTTTGTGATGCTCTAGCTTTTTATTGAATTTATTTACAGATAAATGAGCCTGTATTTCGCAATTACCCATTTTTAGCTCAACGGATTCTTTAAGACATTCGTCTAGAGTTTTGCGGCCATGTTGTCTAAGCTCATTTTCCACAAACGCCCATGTTTTTAAGCGCTGCTCTTTTTCTGGGCCGCTTTCAGATTCTAGGGCTGATGGAGACGCTTGAAAATCGATAAGGCCAGGTCCAAGCAGCTTTTTATACAACTCTTCAGCTTTTACATAAGGCGTTTTTTTGTAAGCAGTGAGTCTGTCTGGATGAATACTCAGGTTTGTTTCTTTGAGCCCGGTGCTACTTATGGTTATTTTCGTTGAAACGTCTTTAGTTACAGAGGTGGCTGTATTTAGAATCTGTTGTAAGTAGATGTCTTTTTTTATTTCAGTTATTTCAGTTATGTCAGTTATGATTGCTAATGCTGAAGGGGCTTGAATTTTGAGTAACTGACGACAAAACAGAGAGGTTTCTAAGATTGGATTTGATGATGATTCCGGCCGACCACTGGCAACTTCTCTTCGTGGACAATTATTGGTGGTAGTTGAGGTGTAATGAAATGTTCCTGAAATTTTCATGCTATCAGTTTCAGGACGCCTGGTTGCTCTAAGTTCTTGATCTTTCCGGAATATGCTTCTGTTATTATCTGTTGTTGCAGTCTGCATTGTTGAAATCCTTGCTTTATTTAGAAGCTGATGTAGAAGCTGATGTAGAAGCTGATGTGGTTTTTTTATTGGACAGGTTTTCATTTAATTAGATTAAGTATTTTTTATTAAGTTCAAAGTTGTTGTACTTTTTTTCGAATGACCCTGTATCTGGTTTGATAGGTTATTTTAATCTCTTTACTCTCGCTGATAATATGTGTTTTTTTGTTGGGGCGGACCATTCAGTTATCCAATGTCGAAATTGACGAATTATTAAGCCATCCAGACTTTGTGCTGATACAGTCCCTAGCATGATTTTTGTAAATAATACGTACAAATGCCTGTTCAATAGGACGCCTCACTAATCCACTATAATCATCTACAATAATCAGGTTGATGGCAGAAAAGCCGTATCAAGTAGCCTGTAAGTCTTTGATTTTACCGTAAACATACGCAGGCCTTTGTGAGCTAAAGGGTGAGCTAAAGGGTGCGCTAAAGGGTGCGCTAAAGGTGGTTCTGGCTGCGTATTGAGTGGGGTGTTCCTATTTAATCACCAGAAATGCCTAACCTGTTGAGCGGAATATTTAAAGTCAGGGCGTTGGAAATATTGAAAACAGGAGTCGAAATGAAGGCCGATTTTTATGAAGGGCTGCGCCGCCAGCTGGATGAGTTGAAACAGGAAGGACTTTATAAAAGTGAGCGGGTGATCAGCTCCCAGCAGCAGGCTGAAATCAAGGTAGCCACTGGAGAAAAAGTACTTAACTTCTGTGCCAATAATTACCTTGGTCTGGCGAATGCACCGGAACTGATCGAAGCGGGTAAGCAGGGGCTGGATAAATACGGTTTTGGTATGGCCTCCGTACGTTTTATTTGTGGTACCCAGACCATTCATAAAGAGCTGGAAGCCCGTATTTCCGAGTTTATGGGGATGGAAGACACCATTCTTTACCCTTCCTGCTTTGATGCCAATGGCGGCCTTTTTGAAACCATCCTGGGGCCTGATGATGCCATTATCAGTGATTCCCTGAACCACGCCAGTATTATTGATGGCGTTCGCCTGTCCAAAGCAAAGCGCTTCCGTTATGCCAATAACGATATGTCAGATCTGGAAGCTCAGCTGCAGGCTGCGGATGCAGCTGGTGTAAAAACCAAACTGATTGCCACCGATGGTGTTTTCTCAATGGATGGTGTTATCGCCAACCTGAAGGGCGTCTGTGATCTGGCGGATAAATACGGTGCGCTGGTGATGGTGGATGACTGTCATGCCACGGGTTTCATCGGTGAAAAGGGTATCGGCACGCCGGAGTTCTGCGGTGTGATGGGGCGTGTGGATATTCTGACCGGAACCCTGGGTAAAGCCCTGGGTGGTGCATCCGGTGGCTATACAACGGGTAAGAAAGAAGTGATTGACTGGCTGCGTAACCGTTCACGCCCTTATCTGTTCTCCAACACACTGGCCCCAAGTATTGCTGCTGCCTCTATCAAGGTATTTGACATGCTGGCTTCCGGTGGTGAGCTGCGTCAGAAAGTTCGTGACAATGCAGAACACTTCCGTTCTGAAATGACTCGTCTTGGATTTACCCTGGCCGGTGCCGATCATCCTATTGTTCCTGTGATGCTGGGTGATGCCTCTCTTGCAGGAACGTTTGCTGACCGTATGCTGGAAGAAGGCATTTATGTGGTTGGCTTTTCTTTCCCGGTAGTACCCAAAGGGCAGGCAAGAATTCGTACCCAGATGTCGGCAGCCCACAGCAGAGAGCATCTGGACAAGGCGATTACGGCTTTCGCCAAAGTGGGTAGAGAGCTGGGTGTAATTAACTGACCTTACTGCTGGCTCACTGTCTTTGATTTTGATGGAGAGTGAGCCCTTAGAGAAAACTGAAACTGTGAAGACATTAGCCAAAAGCAAAGCAGAACCCGGAATCTGGATGGAAGACCATCCCATGCCAGAGGTGGGTTACAACGATGTACTGATTAAAATTCGCAAGACCGCCATTTGCGGTACTGACATGCATATCTACCACTGGGATGAGTGGTCACAAAAGACCATTCCGGTTGGGATGCATGTGGGGCATGAGTTTATCGGTGAAATCGTTGAAATGGGCGAAGGCGTTCGCGGCTTTACCCTGGGGCAGCGGGTTTCCGGTGAAGGTCATATCACCTGTGGACATTGTCGTAACTGCCGGGCAGGGCGTCGCCATCTCTGCAACTTTACCGTGGGCGTAGGCGTTAACCGGGATGGTGCTTTTGCCGAATTTCTGGTGATTCCTGCGGTTAACGCTTTCCCGATTCCTGATGATATCAGCGATGAACTGGCTTCAATTTTTGACCCGTTTGGTAATGCGGTTCATACCGCGCTTTCTTTTGACCTGGTGGGTGAGGATGTCCTGATTACCGGTGCGGGTCCCATCGGTATTATGGCGGTAGCGATCTGTAAACACGTTGGTGCCCGTAACGTGGTTATTACCGATGTTAATGAGTACCGTCTGGATCTGGCGCTTAAGATGGGTGCCAGCCGTGCGGTCAATGTTGCCAATACTGAGCTGACCGATGTGATGGCAGAGCTGGGCATGGTTGAAGGCTTTGATGTGGGCCTGGAAATGTCCGGTAATGGTCGTGCATTCGAGCAGATGCTGGAAAACATGAACCACGGCGGTAAGGTTGCACTGCTGGGTATTCCTGCCAGTGACACCGTCATTGACTGGAATCAGGTAATCTTCAAAGGCCTGGTTATTAAAGGTATCTATGGCCGTGAGATGTATGAAACCTGGTACAAGATGACCAGCATGCTGCAGTCTGGCCTTGATATCTCTCCGGTAATTACCCACCGGTTCCCTGTCGATGATTTTCAGAAGGGCTTTGAAATCATGGGGTCAGGGCAATCGGGCAAGGTCATTCTTGACTGGAACTAATCGCTCAAATCCTTTTAAAAAGCCAGCAATGCTGGCTTTTTTTTGTCTTTAAAAAAAATCATGAACTTAAGTCAATGAAACTGTCTAATTCAGCATGTTCCGTGTTCTTTGAGTGGATCAAAGGGGATCGTATATGAAAATCGGCAGATACATTGTTTGTTGTTTATTACTGGTCAATTTTAACTTAGCCAGGGCTGACTATCCTGATGCATCCAGAGTCATAGACGTGCTCGGTGAGGAACGAATTAATACGTTGCAAAGAGCCAGAGATGGGGAGTACAGGGTAAGGCTTCTATCAGGGGATGTATCGGGAGTTCAAAGGGTTGCAGTCGTCGTTGGGGAGAGCGTGTATAAAACCTATAGTGTAGCCGGTACAGGGCGAAAACTGGCGTCCCTTTTTTCCTTTCGGGGACTTGAGGGGATTCAGTTTTCCAACAACTGGAATGCTCTGGCAGCATTACCTTCCCTTATCGCAATACTGCCCATTCATATCGTTGTTACCCTTGGTAATTTACTGGTGGAAAAAGAATTGAATCCTGTCTTTTTTTCTGTCCAAAAAAAAAGCAGTGAAACAGATGACCTGATAACCGTAGTGCCGGGTAACACCAGAAAAGCAAAAACAGTTAACATTCTACTGGAAGATGGTAGCAATGATATCGTTACAATTGCTGGATTCAGTTATCTGCCTTTGGTTCTCGGATTTGAAATGGCGCTCATATTTTCTGATCCTGGTAACCATATTCTGCATGGCTTTGTTGGGGATACCGTGCTTTTTCACAGTATGGCTCAGGTAGTACACTTCCTTTATAAATACTCCAGCAATGTATTCTTTGACAGTGAATCGAGCACGTTTTCTCCCTATCTATTCCCATTTTCTTACTGGATAAATGACTACAGGAATGAACAGATGGTGGAAAACATCATTAAAGCCTTCCGAACAAGGCCAGAGGAAAGCATGATGTTGACAATCATCGAGTACTTCCGCGAGCCGGGTGTTAGCAGATTACTCATGGATAATTATGGCTTTAATGATGTGACAGAAGATGTCCTTGCGGGTATGCCTGAAAGTAGAGAGTGATGACGTTGCGCTTATCTGATATGAAAGCTGGAAGTCAGAGCTGTCCAGCTATGCATAAGTACTTTTTGTGTCTGTTTATCGGATAAATCGCAGAAACTCTTGCCTGGTAGGCTGATTGTCTTTCATCAGACCGCGCATTACCGAAGATGTCATGGATGAGTTCTGTTTTTCAACACCGCGCATCATCATGCACATATGTTGTGCTTCTATCACGACAGCGACACCTTTGGCATCGGTCACTTCCATGATGGCATCGGCAATCTGTTTGGTCATGTTCTCCTGAATCTGCAGGCGTCGGGCATACATATCCACAATGCGGGCAAACTTGGACAGGCCCAGTACTTTACCCCTGGGTACATAGCCGATATGGCATTTACCAATAAAGGGCAACAGGTGATGTTCGCACATGGAGTAAAGCTCAATGTCTTTGATC
This sequence comes from Endozoicomonas sp., assembly GCF_031844845.1. Classification (GTDB taxonomy): domain Bacteria; phylum Pseudomonadota; class Gammaproteobacteria; order Pseudomonadales; family Endozoicomonadaceae; genus Endozoicomonas. Next base: position 5,391 of record NZ_JAVRMB020000122.1, on the reverse strand, counting down.
ACCACCATTTCACTGATGTCTGACTCAAACACGGCACCATTGACGACCTCTTCTAATGACTGGTGGTAACCCCTGGTCAGGTACTGCATCGCTTTGGCAGCTCGAAGCGGCGTATCTCTAAGACCTTCGCGGTGAATATCTTCACCGACGGATTCAATAATGGCCTTGTAGTGTTCGCTGATTCTTTGAGACATTTGAAGATTTATCGCTGGATGGTTATCGAAGTGGACGGCAGTTTAACACAACTGATACAGAACTCGGAAAGCTCCTTACCGACTTTCTTTGACGGGTTTTAATGAATAAGGCTGGCCTGCGCTCAGGAGTGGGTTGAAACTTGCTAGCGCTTTTCCATGCAGGTATGGTTGAAAAGCCATGACTTGAAAGCACGCCAGGGATTATCAAAATTTTGCGTGTTTAAAAAATAACAACAATATGAAGCGGAAGAAGGAAAATTCTCATGCTGAAAAGTCTGAAAACAGCTGCGGTGCTGGGTGCTTTTGCTGCGGCCGGTCTGGCTCAGGTGGCCAGTGCGTCGGGTACGCTGGAGTCGGTTAAGGAAAAAGGCTATCTCTCCTGTGGTGTCAGTACCGGCCTTCCCGGTTTCAGTAACCCGGATGATAAGGGACAGTGGAGTGGTCTGGATGTTGATGTATGCCGCGCTGTCGCCGCTGCAACCCTGAAGGACGCCAGCAAAGTCAAGTTTATTCCCCTGACGGCAAAGGAACGCTTTACCGCATTGCAATCGGGTGAGATTGATGTGCTTTCCAGAAATACCACCTGGACACTGACCCGTGATGCCTCCCTTGGCCTCAATTTTGCCGGCGTATCATACTACGATGGTCAGGGTTTCATGGTGAAAAAAGAGCTGGGGGTCAAGAGTGCCAGAGAGCTGGATGGCGCCGCTGTTTGCATACAGGCCGGTACCACCAGTGAACTGAATCTTGCTGATTATTTCCGGGCTAACAATATGGAGTATCAACCGGTCGTATTTGATACCTCCGATGGGACTGCAAAGGGCTTTGATTCCGGTCGTTGCGATGTTTTGACATCCGATCAGTCTCAGCTTTATGCATTGCGAGTACGTCTGTCGAAGCCTGACTCTGCCGTGGTTCTGCCGGACGTGATTTCAAAAGAGCCGTTAGGTCCGGTGGTTCGTCAGGGTGATGACCAGTGGTTCAATATTGTTAAGTGGAGCCTGGCCGCCATGATCAATGGTGAAGAGCTGGGGCTTAACTCTGACAATATTAAAGCGCAAAAAGAATCGTCTGATCCAAATATCCGTCGCCTGTTGGGTATTGATGGTCCCAAGGGTAAAGGTCTGGCCCTTGATGATGACTGGTCACTGCGCATTCTTGAACAGGTTGGTAACTACGAAGAGGTCTTTAACCGTAACGTAGGTGCTGAATCACCGTTGCAGATTGAGCGTGGTCTCAATGCCCTGTGGAATGATGGTGGTATCCTTTACGCGCCTCCTTTCCGTTGATTCTGTAAGCATTTTCTACCTCACTCCCACGCTCTGCGTGGGAGTGCTTCGCCTTAAGTACTGAGCCTGTGGATGGTTCTGCATTCCCACGCAGAGCGTGGGAACGAGATAAACCTGATAAGAATAATAAAAAAAGGGACATTATGTCGTGAGTGATCCTGAGCACGTATCCCATAAAAATAATTCAACGCCGCGGTTTTTAATCGCACTCTTAAGGCTTTGGCGTGATGCTTCATTCAGACCCCTTTTCATGCAGGGTGTTGTGGTACTGGTCATTGTCATGCTCGGTGTCTGGGTGATTAATAACACCATGAATAACCTGGAGCACCGGGGGATCAGCACCGGTTTTGATTTCCTGTCTCAAGAGGCTGGCTTCGGGATTCTTCAGTCCCTGGTTGAATACGATGAGTCCCACAGTTATGGCCGAACCTTTGTGGTCGGCATACTCAATACCCTGCTGGTTTCAGGGCTGGGTATTTTCTTTGCCACGGTGCTTGGTTTTTTTGTCGGTGTAGCCCGGCTCTCTTCCAACTGGTTATTGGCCAGACTGGCTTCCGTTTTTGTTGAAACGTTCCGTAATATTCCGTTATTACTGCAAATTCTTTTCTGGTATTTCGCGGTATTGGCCGCATTGCCTCACCCCCGGCAAAGCTACTCAATGGGCGATGCTGTTTTTTTAAACTTACGGGGTCTTTTTCTGCCCAGGCCCATTATTGAACAGGGGCTTTTGCCGGTAATGGTCAGCTCCCTGATGGCGGTTGGCCTGGCGTTACTCTTCAGGCACAAAAACCGGCAGAGAAGAATTGAAACAGGAAAGCCCTTTTCCGGTGCGCGCCTGTGGATGGTTGCACTGTTATTGGGCATTCCTGCCCTGGCATGGTCGCTTTCTGGTGCATCCCTGGTATTTGATACGCCGGCGCTGAAAGGTTTTAACTTCCGGGGAGGGATTTCTATTATCCCGGAATTAGGGGCTTTGCTACTGGCCCTGACCATCTATACCGCCGCTTTTATTGCGGAGGTGGTGCGGGCAGGCATTGAGTCTGTTCAGAAAGGGCAAAAAGAAGCGGCGGCCTCTCTGGGCCTGCAACCGGGTAAGGTGCTGAAGCTGGTGGTGATTCCCCAGGCGATGAAAGTCATCATTCCGCCGTTGACCAATCAATATCTGAACCTGGCGAAAAACTCTTCATTGGCGACAGCTATCGGTTATCCCGACCTGGTCAGTGTGTTTGCCGGAACCACGTTGAATCAGACAGGACAGGCAGTAGAAGTGATTGCCATGACCATGGCTGTTTATCTCACCATCAGTTTGAGCGTTTCCCTGTTGATGAATACTTATAACCAACGTGTGGCTCTTATCGAGCGGTAAACGGGGAGGTATAAAATTATGATTAATCACGAACTGAAAATGATTCCTGCCCGGGAGCCACCCATCATGGCTGTGGGTGTGTTGGCCTGGTTTAGAAGCAATCTGTTTGCCAGCCCTTTGAGTACACTGGCAACCCTGTTCATTGCTTATGGACTTTATCTGTCGGTTCCTCCGTTAGTGCAGTGGGCATTGGTCGACGCCACCTGGTTTGGAGCGGACAGCAATGCCTGTAACCGGGGAGGGGCCTGCTGGGCTTTTATCACGGCCAGGCTGGATCAGTTTATTTATGGCTTTTATCCCGAAGAGCAGCAGTGGCGGCCCAACCTGTTTTTTGCCCAGCTGGCATTATTGATTACCTGGCTTGTCGTTAAGGCCACACCGGGTAAAAAATGGGCGCTGGGTTATAGCTTACTGTTACTGCCGTTTGTTTCCTGGTTTCTTTTATACGGTGATCTTCCGGGGCTGGTAAAAGTAGATACTCATCTGTGGGGCGGTTTAATGCTGACGCTTCTGCTGGCGCTGTGCGGGATGATTGCCTCGTTGCCGGTGGGTGTTTTGCTTGCCCTGGGTCGTCGATCCAACATGCCGGTCATTCGTTCATTGTGTACCGCCTATATTGAGTTGTGGCGCGGTGTCCCGCTGATTACGGTGCTGTTTATGGCATCAGTGATGCTCCCCCTTTTTATTCCTGAAGGCATCGTATTTGATAAGCTGCTCAGGGCACTTATTGGCATCATCCTGTTTCAATCGGCCTATATGGCGGAAGTGGTGCGGGGAGGGTTGCAGGCCATTCCCAAAGGTCAGTTCGAAGCCTTTGACAGTCTTGGGCTGAGCTACTGGCAGGGGATGATTATGATCATCCTGCCTCAGGCGATGCGGTTGGTGATCCCGGGTATTGTGAATACCTTTATCGCCCTGTTTAAAGACACCAGTCTGGTATTGGTGATTGGTCTTTTTGATCTGTTGGCGATTATCCAGGCTGGATTGAACGACCCTGCCTGGCTGGGGAACTCTGTGGAAGGCTACCTGTTTGCCGCCTTTGTTTTCTGGATTTTCTGTTTCGGTATGTCAAAGTACAGCCAGCGACTCGAACAACAATTACACCAGAGGGGCTAACCGTATGAGTGAGTATCTTGATGAGCCTCGTCTGCAAATGCCATTAAAAAAAGCCGGTCAGCCTGAAGTAAAGATTCAGTGTGAGCCAGGTTCAGTGCAGGCGAGCCTGATTGAAATCAGTGGGCTGAATAAATGGTATGGTCAGTTTCATGTCCTTCGGGATATCAACCTGACTGTCAGAAAGGGTGAGAAGATTGTTATCTGTGGGCCTTCGGGTTCAGGTAAATCGACCTTGATTCGCTGTATTAACTGCCTTGAGGAGCATCAGGAAGGCAGTATTGTGGTGGACGGCACCCGTCTGACTAATGATTTGAAAAATATAGAAACCATCCGTCGTGAAGTTGGGATGGTGTTTCAGCAGTTTAATCTTTTTCCCCATCTCACCATTCTTGAGAACTGTACACTGGCGCCTATCTGGGTTCGTAAGCAGTCTCGCAAGGAAGCGGAAAAGGTGGCCATGGAATACCTTGATCGTGTCAGGATTCCTGAACAGGCTAATAAATATCCGGGGCAGTTATCCGGTGGGCAGCAGCAGCGTGTTGCCATTGCCAGAAGCCTTTGTATGAATCCGGAAGTGATGCTGTTTGATGAGCCAACTTCTGCCCTTGATCCGGAGATGATCAAAGAGGTGCTGGACGTGATGATCGAACTGGCACAAGAGGGGATGACTATGCTTTGTGTCACCCATGAAATGGGCTTCGCCCGTACCGTGGCAGATCGGGTGATCTTTATGGATGAAGGCCAGATTATTGAGCAGGCAGCTCCGGAAGCCTTTTTCAGTAATCCCCGTTCAGAGAGAACCCGGAAGTTTCTTGGGCAGGTGTTGAATCACTGAATAAGGAATATGTCCTGAAATAAATCATCCATTTGCCAGTAGAGTAGATTGAAGCGCATGGGGGAGTGGTACTGTAAACAGTTCCGGCTGTGCTCTCCGCTGTCATTGTGTACAGGGATTGTACACAATCCATCTGGCAGGGATAGCCAACCATCGGCAGTCACCTCCCTGTGGCTGGATCCTGTACAATCTCGGTAATTGCTCCTGCATTACTCTACCCCCTGCATCCATGCAGTCGCCTTTACAGGATGACAGTGGAGTGGGTCAATAATAATGACTGTTTTCCCAAATGTGGAATTTATTCAAGGATAATTCCTAAAGTAACTCCTGCGGCTTATTGCTGTAGAGTTTGTTGGTGTTCCCGTCTTTTTATCCGCTCTGAAACAAAAATATAACAGAACTGTCTTATAATCCTCTGTATGATCGCCCGCAATTTATAAGTATTAATGACGATTTCTGGTGAAGTCTCATCAGAATCACACAGGTTCGAGGGTATTATGCAGTTTCAGCTCAGTCGTAAGGTTCTTCTCGCCTCTGCTATTGCACTGGCATCTCAGGTTTCTTTCGTTCAGGCCGCCGGTTACGGTATTA
>NZ_JAVRMB020000121.1:0-14833 GCF_031844845.1 Endozoicomonas sp. | reverse complement strand
CTGAGTACACTTCGTTCCCACGCTCTGAGGCTGTCGCAAAAGGTAGATTAAGCCTTGAACCACAAAGGCACAAAGGTTTTTTGGAGTTGCCAGCGCTACGCGCTGCAAACAAAAGAAAAAGTCTTCCTTTGTGTCTTTGTGTCTTTGTGCTTTTGTGGTTCCTTCTTTTAAGGCCTTTTTCGACACTTTCCTGCGCGGGGATGACGAGGGTATATTCTGAATTTTCGCTTCCCTTAGGCCTATAGGCTACGGTAATAACATTTGAAGATATGATTTAAAAAAGGGTGCAGAATAATGAGTGTAATTACTGAAAAGTATTCAGTCCCTGCCAAAAATCAGTTACTTCAGAATAAGGACGTTAAAAAATCACCCTGTAAAACTACCAATGGGCAACAGGTTGCTGTTATCAGTAATACCGTAAAATTAATCAACCATGATCGCTTATCTGGATTCTGTCAGCAGGCTGGTAGTCCATTTCAAAAGCCTGTTCGTATCATAGCGGGTGTTATTATTTTTTTGAGCCAGACGGGATATGCAGTAACTGATAGCCTGGATGCTAACCTCAATAATACAGGTAATGGGGATTCCGAGTTATCAAACACCTCCAAAGTCGTTACTTTCGTCAGTCTGGGCTGCCTGGGGTTAATGACGCTTGGTTTAGCCTGTTGTGGCCTGATCGGATATGCGTATCAACGATCTAACCGATCAAATGAACAGACTGCCGGGCGTGTTCAGGAGCAGATTGAACTGCGGGAATTCATACATAAGAATGAAGAGGATAATCAGTCTGATAACATTTCCACAGAAGATACTGGAATCGATCCGGTATGGATAAAAAGGTATTGAACAGCGCAACACCCGCCGGGCAGATAAAGTACTGAACATGAGTCAACCCACGGTACCCATCAGTTGCTTTAATTGTTGCCGTAGCCAGTTAAGCCCCGGGTCACTGCTTTTACTGATATGCCAGCTCATGTAATGGGGTGCAGGCCTCAGTGGAAAAGGCAGCTCAAGAATCTGAAGATCCAGTTTATCACACCATTCGAGAGCCAGACGACGATGGGTTGTGCAAAGCAGTTCTGTTCTGGAAGCGGCGATCAGCATGCTTAGTGGTGAATGGCTGTAATAGGCAATATCTCGCTGGGGAAGCGGCGTATCAGACAAGCGGGCCATCCGTTCATCAAGCTTTTGAAGTCCCAGACAGATATGTTTTTCAGAAAAATACTGCTCTCTGGTCAGGGTCTTTTGGATTCTCGGGTGGTCACGGGCGCAGACAACGGCAATCTCAAAACTCTTCAGCCATTCCTGCTTAATTGATGAATGACTGATGACTGCTGTGCCAATAAATAGATCAGCACGTCGCTCGCTCAATGCTGCATAGGCTTCATCGGTTCTATCCGTTGTGGGAATCAATCGGGTGGTGATAGAAGGAGCGTGCTGCTGACAGTGAGTCAGCAGGTTGGGATACAGCAGGTCATCAAGATAAACCTCTCCGGCAATAACAAAATTCCGATCACTGGTCGCCGGGTTGAATTCAATGCCACTCCCCAAACCCTGTTCAAAGGATCGCAAACCTTCCTTGATGTGCTGGTGCATGATGATGGCGTGATTGGTGGGACGTATACCCCTGCCATCCCGGATGAACAAAGGGTCAGGTGTTTTCTGCCGTAATTTGGTCATGGCTTTGCTGACGGCTGCCGTTGTCATATCCAGCTGCACCGCCGCGCCACTGATGCTACCCGTGCGCATAACGGCATCAAATATCAGCAGAAGGTTGAGGTTGTAGTCCTGAAGATTAATCACATTGTTAACTCGTTATCTGGTTACGGTGATGATTATTAACTTTTAGTTAACTGTCAATTGTCATATATCGTAATGATATAGACGACATAGGTTTATAGAATACGCTGGTATTCTCTCAAAACGGACTCGTTCATACTTATGAAATTCACACGCACCCTGCTGAGCACCGTTGTTGCCAGCGCCTTGATGATTACCTCTGCCAATGCCGAGATGGTTGAAGATGCTTCCAATATGTTTTGGGGTACAGGCGACCGTATTGAAGTTATGGAGAAAACCGGCATCAATCTGGGCTACACCAAAGACAGCGACAAGGTTGCCCCTGAACTGACCGGGCACGCTCGTAAAATGGATCAGGGAATTATCAAAGTCGATGACAATATTTTCATGGCATACGGCTTTGGTCTCGACAGCCCGGTTATGATTGTTGGCGACGAAGGCGTGATCATTGTTGATCCGGGTGAGTCTTTGGAGCACGGTCTGGCTGCGAAGAAGTATCTGGATAAATACGCTGATGGCAAGCCGGTTGTTGGTATCATCTACACCCACAACCACTTTGACCATGTTGGCGGTGTACGCGCCTTTGTTAATGACGAAGATGTGAAATCCGGCAACGTTAAAATTTACGCTCAGGAAGGCGTCACTGAGGCGGTGGCTAACTGGTCTTCCAACGTTGGTACCATCCTTGGTCACCGCACCGGCTACACCGCTGCTTTTTACGTTGAGCCAGGTGAAGACGGTTCCGTTAACGATGCATTGGGCCCACAAACTCAGTTTGGTACAACGACCTTTATTGTGCCTGACGTGACCTATAAAGACCGGTTGGTTGTTAAGGAAGGCGGTTTTGATTTTGAGTTGATCAACGTTCCATCAGAAACAAAAGATGAAACGGTTGTATGGTTCCCGAAACAAAAGATTGTTCACGCTGCAGAAGTTTTACAGGGTGAAAACTTCCCTAACCTGCACTCCATTCGTGGCACTAAGTTCCGCAACCCTCAGATGTGGTACAGCGGTATTGACGTAATGCGTGAGTTGAATGCTGAAGTGATGGTTAACTCCCATGGTCGTCCGGTTCAGGGACAGGATAATGTTGCCTCTGTACTGACCGATTATCGTGATGCCATCCAGTATGTTCACGACCAGACCATCCGTTACATGAACATGGGTATGACACCGGATCAACTGGTTGAAAAAGTTAAATTGCCTGAACATCTGGCCAATGCCCCCTGGAACGGTGAGTTCTACGGTACCGTTAACCACGCTGTACGTCAGATGTACGTGGGCTACCTGGGCTTCTTCCAGGCTGATCCATGGACACTGGAACCTATGCAGTATGACGAACGTGCTGAACGAATGGTTAAGCTGATGGGTGGCCGTGACAATGTCATGAAAGAAGCCAAAGTGGCGATCAGGGACGGAGACTTCACCTGGGCTGCTGAAATCATGACTCAGGTTATTCGTACCAATCCTGATGATATGGAAGCCCGCAACCTGAAAGCTCAGGCTTATCGTGGCTGGGCTCCGGAGGTTATTAATGTTAACTGGCGCAACTGGATCCTGACGGCTGCCGCAGAACTGGAAGACAAGATGGATTACTCTTCCAGCGTTAACTTTAATTCCCCTGACGTTCTGCAGGCTCTGCCGACCAAAAACATCTTTGCCATGCTGACAAGCAAGCTGGATGGTGAAAAGTCAGTCGATACTAATATGACTCTGGCGATCAAACTTCCGGATACCGGCGAAACCTTCGCTCTGGAAATTCGTCGTGGCGTTGCCCAGTTCTATGAAAAGATGCCTGAAAAGACGGACATTGTCGTTAATTTGAATCGTTCTCTGCTGAATGAAGCTCTGATGGGACAAAGCGGACCTATGAATCAGGTTCTGGCTAAAGGCGCAGAGGCGGGAACCTTCTCCTTCGAGAAAGGCGATATGGCAGGTCTGCAGACTTTCCTGAGCTACTTCCCAGCAGCACTGGCTCCAAAGGACATCAAGCTGATCGTTCGTTAAGACCCGTATCAAATGATGGCCTCCGGGCCATCATTTGACTCCCCTTCTTTTATCTACTTAAACTCGTAAGTCTATGAAATACCGATTTTCTTGCGCTTGCCAAAATCATCATCAGATACAAAAGCGAAACTGCTGAAGGAGTGCCGCTTCGCAGGTTTTTAGCTAACCCCACCACCCATCCGGTAGTCGCATAATCATCTGATCCCAGAGAGCCTCCGGCAAATGCCAGAATGTGTGGCAGATATGTGCGGATTAACTATTCCTGAAGCTGCCCAGCACATCCTTACGCTTAAGCCGGGCCATAGCAACATAAGCCACGGGTACTACGAATAGTGAAAAGAAGGTACCAGTGAGTAAACCACCCACTAAAACCAAACCTATGTTAACTAAACCCAGAGAACCCGGGCCTCCTGCTGCCGCCAATGGTACCGCACTAAAAATCATAGTGAGCGAGGTCATTAAAATCGGTCTGAGACGTGATTCGGCACTGCTCCTGGCAGCCTGAACCGGATCTAGCCCTTTCGCTTGTTGCTTATTCGCAAAATCCACCAATAAGATGCCGTGCTTAGTGACTAATCCCACTAAGGTAAGCAGCCCTATTTGCGAGTAAATATTAATACTTTGTCCAAAAACAGACAGGGTTAGTAAAGCACCCACAATACTTAATGGTACCGTCAGCAAAATAATGACAGGGTCTATAAAACTTTCAAATTGTGCGGCTAAAATCAAATAGATAAACACAAACGCCAGCAGAAATAGTGCCTGGCTTCCGGCTTGAGAATCAATGAGCTCTTTAATTAAGCCGTTATACATCATGCCTTGAGAATCTGTGAGTAGATTAGCAACCTCGGTGTCCAGGTACGCTTTAACCTTATCGGTTGAATATCCTGGCATCAGATCTGCGCGTATTTCTGCACTGTCCAGGCCCATAAAGGTCTTAATACTCGATTCTGCCGTGGTTTGCTCTAACGACACAAACTGTGACAAAGGCAGAGCCTGCCCGGAACTGGATGGCACATAGAGCTTATTCAATACATTAAAATCACCCAGCTGTTGTGGATTTGCCTGCACTTGAATCGGATAAGTAAACCCATCAGTTGCGTGTAAATCAGCCGCTTTAACCGAACCTAAAAAGGTCGATAATGCGCTGGTTACATCGGCATAACTGGCTCCGGAAAGTGTGATCGCATTACGGTCTATGGATAGGTCAAAACGCAACTGGTCACGCACCACCGAATTGCTCACATTGGTTAATCCGGGGTAGCTTTCTAGCAGTGCCTCAACCTTCGCAGCTGTGTCACTGAGTGATATCGCATCTCTATCGAGCGAAGTGAGTTCTAAAACGACGCTGGTCGTAATGTTTAGCCCGTCAGCCCGACGTACGCTAAAAGACAGGTTATAGGCTGCAACATCGGTCTTGGCCCGAGCCATTAAATCTTCAATCACTGAATTAGCCGTCTCGGTACGCTCACCCCAGGGCTTTAACAACACATTATTCGTCGGTGCCCCTTCGATGTAAGAGAGATTGGCGGCTATCGACTCACTGGCAGCCATAACAGCATTAAGCTCAGCATTATGATCAATGTGATATTGTCGTCCAACTCCCGTTGGCCCCGTCGCCGTCACATCTATAAGGCCAGAGTCTTCAATCGGCAGCAATATTTTGGGCAGTTGCCAGTAGGCCAGTCCCGCACCAGCCATCAATAGAACGGCGAGTGCCAGCATCAAACGCTGACGACCAAACCACTTTTCCAGTTCATTAAGATACAGCTCATTGAGTCGACTCAACGCTGTCTCTACCTTGTTAAACCAATCACGATTGGCCGTAACGGGCTTAATCAAAAACGCGCTCATCATAGGTGAAAGGGTTAATGCCACCATGCCCGAGATAATGACAGCCGCGGCTAAAGTAAATGAGAACTGTCTAAACAGATCCGCTGTCAGTCCCGACATCAAGCCTATGGGAATATAGACAGCGGTTAAGGTTAACGTCATGGCAATAATCGGGAAAATAATCTCCTGGCAGCCATTGATTGCCGCATTAAACGGGGTCGCTCCCTGTTCAATGTGACGGTAGCAGTTTTCCACCACCACAATGGCGTCATCCACCACTAATCCAATAGCCAGAATAATTGCCAATATCGTCAGGACATTGATACTAAAGCCCAGTAGCGACATAACACTAAAGACTCCAATGATACACACTGGAATCGTAATGACCGGGATAGAAGCCACTCGAAAACTGCCCAAAAACAGCACCACAACCAAGGTCACCAGTACTACCGCTTCAACTAATGCTATCCCCCCTTTGTTAATCGCAGTTTCGATAAAGTCAGCCTGGTTGTAAGCATTTTTCATCTCGATGCCAGCGGGTAGGCTGGCCTGCATACGGTCAATTTCAGTTTGAATATTGCTGGCGACTATCACAGGATTGGCATTGCTTAATGGCAAGATCTGAATCGACATCGCCAGATTGCCACCAATAGAAAGCAGGCTCGGCGTTAAGCTCTCCTCCCCCATCACCACATCGGCCACATCATCAATCCGGATAATATTGCCATTATCAACCCGTAATACTAAATCCTTCACATCATCAAGAGTCTCAACCTGATTCAGCGGGTTGATAGAGAAGTCCCGTGATGCGCCAATAATGGCACCAGAGGTAAAGCTTTCATTATAAGTACCCAGCGTACCCACCACATCCGCCGCCTTAATATTAAGCTGCTTCATGGGTTCCGGATTTAGCCAGACTCTTACGGCACGGCTAGAGCCGCCATAAGGTCCCCAGACAGCACCAACACCCTGAACCTGTTTAAATTGCGGAACCAGTTGCTGGCTAATGTAGTCATACATCGCCTGCTTAGTCATATTGCCACTGCGGGTAAACGTGATGATATTACTGGCCGACCCCGTTGCCGACACATCATCTGTCACCGTTGGCTTATCAATCATGCTTTCGGGAAAATCATTAATAGACTCGACGCTACTGCGCAACTTATTCATTAAGTTGGTGTATTCAATCTCATCGATGTCATCTGAAAACTTAATGCTAAGAGTACAACTGCCCTCGGTACAGTTTGTCGACATGGTATCGACCCTATCGATCCCTGCTGCGGAAGAAATAAGCTTATCGGCTACATTCCTCGACATAAAGTCTGCGCTGGCTCCAGAGATAGAGGCATTCACCGTTGCTGAATGGATGCTGTATTCCGGAAAGTAACGAATATCTAATGTTTGAAAGGCTATTAACCCAAATAGAATAGTGATGATACTCAAGACAGACGCAAAAATCGGGTGGCGAATACACACTTCAGGAAGACGCATTAGCTGTCTCCCTGGCTGGGTGATACGATTTTATCGGATAAAATCGTCACTTCACTGCCTTCAGATAAATTCTGCATTCCGGTTTTCACCACACTATCACCGGCAGTGATTCCTGAAGTAATAACCACATAGCCATCATTGGTGTTGTGGCCCAATACCACGGCTTGCTTAATAGCTTTATTATCGCGAATTAGCCATACAAAACGTTGCTGATTATTTGCGATCACAGAATTTTGCGGGACTAACAAGCGTTTAATGCCATGGCTGAAATACTGCTTAATGTTAGCAAACATCCCCGGGGCCAACTGGTAATCAGGATTATCTAATTGCGCACGAATTTCTACCCGGCCAGAGCTCTCATCTATGGCTGGCGCCACATAACTCACGACCCCCTTAAACACACGGTCCTGGTACGCTTCAACGGTAACCTGCACCTCCTGACCTTTCTCAGCCTTACCAAATTCACCCTGGCTAATAGAATATTGCACTTCTACCGGGTTCAAGTCATATAGGGTTCCTAATACGGTATTAGCACTAATATGACTGCCTATGGATTGAGAAAAGCTGGTGAGCTGCCCGTTAAACGGCGATACAATCCGGTAGTCCTGCACGATTGCCTGCTTTTGACGCAGGTCCGCAGCAGCCAGGTTGACGCTTTCTTTTAATTCATCAACATCCTGTTTTGACAACGCCTCTGGCTGAATAGCGAGTAAGCTCTCAACCCGCTCTAATTTTGTTTTGGCCAGGGCTAGCGTGCTCTTAGACTTATCAAAATCAGCTTGCACTTTAGTGCTATCTAGCTCAGCAATCAAATCCCCTTTTTTGATTTTATCGCCGTCATTAAAATGAATCGCGGTAATGGTTTCACTGGCATTAAAAGTGAGCTGTGCGGAATCAATAGCATTGATCTTACCCACCTCTTTAATAATGTCGGCAAAAGACTTCTCTATTACCTGCTCAATGGTAACGGGGATTATTTCCACGGCGTACGCACGGTAAAATGAAGCCGCTAACAATATGCCGAAAAATGATAGTTGGCTGACCAGTCGGCAAGTTTTTCCGAGTTTAATATTGAATAACGTGTTCATTTAAATTTACCTACTGCTGAAAACGTGAAGCCCACTGGGTCTGCAGTGTTACCATGTTGATTGCCAAATGTTCAGGATTCAAAAAGACGCTGAGAGGTACAAAAGGGTGTCTGGTGGCACTTAGAAGACCGAAAACTGTAAAGCCTGATTTCAGGTAATAATGGCGACAGAATTCTAACCGGGTAATGGGGTTAGTTTGCGCTCAGAATATAACGTAAATAAAGTGATATCATCGTAACCAGTACATCATTTCATATGGATTGACTTGTTGCTGTAGGTTGGGTCGAGCAGCGTGAGCCCAACAGGGAAGGTATACTAAGCCTGTAAATTGTTGGGGCTCGCTACGCTCGACCCAACCTACGTACCAAACCCATTGAAACGGTGTGCCTGAACTCTCAGCCTTAATGACCTTGCCAAGTCAGTAGTCGTGTATTTTACACCGACTATTCGTAAAGCTCCACAAATCAAAACAGCTGTAACCCCTCCAATTTTTATAGCCTCGTCAGCCAAACCTGTGGATTATTTCTGGCTTCGCTAGTTTGCCAGGTGTGTGATATGAGGCTATTTCTGCGCATCTGCAGGTTCTGAAACCGTAGGGTTTTCTCGTAGTGCGTTTTATCCTGGTGAACAGACCACTCTGAAGTGGCGCCTATCTTTTTCCACAGAATTTCATCAGCAGGGTTTGCAGTATCACGATGCATAAGATTTTTGTTGACTCGGTTACCAATCAGGGTATTATCCGCTCACCCAAGATATTGATCTTCTGGTGGTTTTTCCGGTTTTCGGTGAATCAGAAAGGAGAGTATCGACCGGTCAACGCGCTCGTAGCTCAGCTGGATAGAGTACCTGGCTACGAACCAGGCGGTCGGAGGTTCGAATCCTCCCGAGCGCGCCATATATGAAAAGCCCATCTCATTGAGATGGGCTTTTTTTTTGCTTTTTTTGTTATAGGGATGTTCAAACCGGGCTCCCATCCGCTGGTTTTGGCTTGTTGCTGGTCAGGATAGTGAACTTTTCGGGTGTTTTCTGATCCAAACCAGTAAATGTCAGAAATTAACTGGATTAGTAAGGATACCCGGACTTGTTAGTAGCATCCCAATCCCCGTTATTCACATCCTCAGTGCGTCCTGTCGTTCCCACCATGGAACAGGCTGAGCAGCTTGACCGGATTGCCGACTGTCAGGGTAATAAATCTGGTTCAGTAGCCTACCCTCATTTCCGTCGGGCGCTTTCCAATTACAGGATACAGCGTGTCGATGAAGGTCAGGTGATGTCCCGGCTTTGGAAACAGTCATCTGCAGCCGGTCATATTGCTTTTTACCAGTCTTTTATCCATGCCAGGCAAACGATCAATGACCGTCTGAAGCAACTGTCTGCCGGAGAAAAAATGGCGGTGGTGCTGGATTATGGTATTGGGGAGAGCGCACAATACTTTGCCGGATCGACTGGAAGAAACGTAACAATGGCCTCATCATGCAGTCGGGACACCCATAAGAATCAGGCTGACTGTTCCTTTGCCTTGCCCGGAGCCCTGGAATTTCTGAAATCGGTAAAAACTGCGCCAGTGGAAATCGGTTATCCCTGCAGTGGTGGGGATCTGAATACTGGTAAGCGGTATATGATGGGTATGTCGATAACCGCTGGTTGTCCGGCAGTAACAGACGAAAGCGTAAACATTGCGACGAAAGCCCATCAGAAAGACAAGACGCTCAGTGAGATCTGTGACGGTTGCAGTAAAACTCTGTTTCTTGCAGACCAGCCCGGCGGTATCGGAATCCATGATATAGCGCTATCGGATGGTTATTTACCCATGTCGGTTCGGGAAAATATCACCCACCCCCCGCTGGGGTTTGCTGTCCAGACAAACAGGACGAGTGAACTGCAAAGCTGGGATGACACTGAGATGCCCCGGGCTGAAAAGCCAAATCCCATGGCTGCCCAGCTGGAGCAGGCACTGAACTATAGTCAGAGCCCGGGTTACGATGACCTGACAACTCAGACCTGTCGGAACGCAATCCGGGAGTTTGACCGTTTAACCAAAGACCTGACCGCGGACCGCATAGGCCAAATGGTGGTGGTGATGGATATAGATGGGACTGTCGTGAACAACAGCCCCTGGATTGCGGGTCTTTGTAGTAAGGGGCAGCTCAGCACCCAGGAATCCCACAGCCGCTGGGCGGTGTCGCAACAGGCAACGGCTATTAAGGGCGTGGGAGAGTTGGTTGGTGCTTACCGGAAAAAGAAGGTGCCAGTTATCTGGGTGAGCAACAGGACACCGGGGCTAAATGGTCAGTCAGGTGATGAGGTCAGAAAAGCAACGGAAGCGCATCTTAAGACGCTGGGGCTGTTCGAAGAGGGTGAGCAGGTTCTTCTCAAAGGGGATCGTACGGTTACAGCCTCCAATGGTGAGATTGATACCCATAAAAGACACCGCTTTGATGCCATTCGCCAGGGGGGTGTCGTTCCGGGAAGAACTGAAATCGTCCAGATGGTGGGTGATGACCCGGCAGATCTTGAGATTGATACGGAGCCGTTCTACAACGTTGACAGTGACACCTGGCCGGCAACGATAAAGGAAAAGATTGGGAGAAAACTGATTTTGATGCCCAATCCCCTGTTTTATCGTGGCTGGCACAGGGATTTGGCACAGGGATTTGCACAGGGATTTGGTCAGACACTTGGTGTCATCAGGAAAACTGGTGGGAACCCAGCCTGCGGATATGGCAGAAATGAACCGGATTGAACTGGGTCGCTGGTTTTCCGGGGAAGCGCAGAATGATATCCATTATATGCTTTAGGCCCTGTTGACATAAGGCTGCAAGTCAATGCCATCAGGCATTGACTGCGGTCGTCATGACGCCTGACTGTTGAGCAGTACCCAGCGGTTTTTCCGTCTGCTGTGCCAGATAGAGATCACGATAGTGACCTTTAACCTGAAGCAGCTCCTCATGCTTCCCACGCTGAACAATCTTCCTTTTATGCATCACCAGAATCTGATCCGCATCCTGAATGGTGGCCAGACGATGAGCAACAGCAATTGTGGTCTGGTTTTGAACCTTGCCGGTATTGTCATTATTACACTGCTTTGCCACTGGCTGGTGGATTACCTTATTTGAATCATTGGTTACCCATAGCGCTGATTCCTGTCGTTTCTCTGAAAATGCAGCGATATGTTTGTCGTGACATAAATGAACTATTCGATAGATTTATTACTCTAATCGTAACTGTGCTGTAACTATTACGTTTATCGAACAGCAAAATTGTTTTGTTAAATACCTGAAGAAGTACAACTATGAGAATCATCGGTAGCTCTGAATCTGTCAAATATCAAAATAACGATAACAGTGAGTTCAGCAGCAGGAGGGGGGAGGCGGAGGAGACGTCTGAATTCTCCTCCTCATCTCAGTCAGTAAAAGGTAGTGCCATTAAAGCAGGTGAGACAAAAGTATATCGAAATAAGGACGTATATATATGTAAGTATTTGATATTTGGGGATAAAGAATGCCTTGATGAATTTGACAACCAGTTTCAATTGGCGCAACACCAGATTAAGGCTCATAACATTAAGCAAAACTTTATGATGTTTAATTCTCACTTAGATGCCGGGAAGTCAGATGCTGTAAAAGTGTCTGAAAATAATGGAAAGTTTTCAGTAGGGGGCAGGGAACAAAATGTTTCACGAAACTACACATATGAAATGCCATCAGGTCTGGTTATAGGGATGTCTGGCTTCAGTACATCCGGAAGATCCATGCAGGGAACTGGAAAATTATTAGAATACTTACTAGTGGAAAGAACTGTAGGAGTCGAGAAAATGAATCTTACAAAGTTGGTAGAAGATATGCCTCAGGAGGCTGGTTCCTCAGAAAGGCAGAACGAACACGAGCCTCCCCAATCAATCTACGCGAGGGAACCTGAGAATCTGGAAGCCGTTCTGGGGGAAAGAACCGTGGATCTTACAGAGTTGGGAGAAGATATACTCCAGGAGACTGGTTCCTCAGAAATGCAGGACGAATACGAGCCTCCCCATTCAATCCCCGCTCCGGAGGAATCCGAGAATCTGGAAGCCGTTCATCCGGAGCTCGTCTTCAACACGCAGGACAAGTATAGAAATGATGTGAATAACCCATACCCATATTATGGCTTCCTGAATAGAAACAAGTATCCAGTCAGCAAGTAACGGTATAGAGAAACAGAAGGTATAATCCTGTTGTTAACAAGTTTCTTCTTTATAGATCTTCAGCCCCCGTGACTGGTAATTCCGCAGGGCATAGTCATGATCCAGCGTACAGGTATGAACCCAGACACGTTTTGCTCCCCAGTTCCAGGCTTCTGAAATGGCAGCACTCAACAGACAGCCGCCCAACCCTTTTCCGATGAACGGCTCTGCAAGGCCAAAGTAGGAAATTTCAATATCATCATTCTGGCTTTGCAGTTCAAAATAGCCAGCAGGGCTGCCTTGGTAATAGCCTACCCAAAGACGAAGATTGTCGTTTTCTGCATAATCGCACCATTGATCATCAGACCAGGCCAGCTTATCGGTCCATTCCCACTGTTTGCCAATATAGCTGTAGAGAAACCGGTTGAACTGAAATTGTTTGGCCTGGCACTCCTGAATGACAAAGTCCGGGTTGGTGACTGACTTGTGGATAAGTTCTTCCGGAGAAGTCATTTCCAGTGACCAGATAGTAACTGCTTCTTTTGCCATACTGTTTTTTATTTCCAGGCTGCATTATTTACTGGTGCAAAGACAGCTGGGAATTTAGTGAGACTGTTCCAACCGCTTGGCATAGACGACAGTATCATAACCGACCGTGGCCACAATATTACCAGCGATGAAGAAGATAATAACCAGGGCGGTATCGAGCACAGTGAAACTGCCCAGTAGTTGAGTCAAACGACCAAAGCCCTCTATAAAGAAAAGGTAGAGTCCAAAGACGTAGGGTACATAGCTGGGAATACCGGACAGGAGTTTTCGTGCTCCTTTGCTTAATCCTGTCAGTACAGTAATGGAGAGCAAAGAGCCAATGAGTAAAAGTATCCAGCTGGTTTGCATGCCCTGAACGGCCAGTTGCAAAAGTGCAATGGTCAGTGTGATGGCCAGGACGATATCGGCTTTTAATGCCAGAACAGTGAAGCGGTCTTTATCATTTTTACCGGCAATGATCTGAGCTAACTGAAACATGATGAACCCCCCGATAAGGTGTTGATCTCTTGGTACATGGTTTCAATGGGTTTGACAGGTCACCTGTCAATTTCAATGAAACCATGCACCAGACCATGTCTCAGTTATATCATTAGTAAAGGTAGGTAAAATTGATGTAAGGCAGTAGTTTTACCTATAATGGATCACTTTTTTTTTGTATTACAGACAGGCGCATCTCCAGTTCACACTCAAGCTGGTCAAGTTGTTCCAGCTGCTGTTTCTGGGCGATATTTACATGCCAGTAGTGAGGGGTCATGGTGAGCAGATCCATAATGGCTTGAGGAGAATCCAGCATCATGGTTGCCCTGACAGTCTGGCTTTCCAGCAGATGAAAGTTGCCGGGTAAATCCTGAAGGCGTTTATCTTCCGGATAAGGGCGAACTTCGTCATAAATCGCGTTGCGCAGTGCCAGTAGATGATTCTGGCCGGGAGTCAGTATGACAATATGTCCACCAGGTTTCAGGACTCTGGAGAATTCAGACCAGTCCGTGCGTGAAAAAATACTGATAATCGTATCAAACTGACCATCCATCAACGGTAGCGCACTGACGCTGGCGACCAGCCATTCAATATTCTTATTTCGCTTGCTGGCGGCAAGAATCGCTGGTTTGGCAATATCAAATCCACAGACCTCACTGCCTTCAAGCCGGTTTTTTATCGCTGATGTGTAATAACCTTCACCACAACCGGCATCAAGAATGTTCTGACTGGTTTTATTGCCAAGAGTACTGACTTTCTCAATCAATGCTTCGACGACGGGTTGATAGTGGCCGTGATTTAAAAAGCGGGCTCTGGCTTCGACCATCATTTGATCATCACCGGGGTTTTTACTTCGTTTTTTATTGCTGGGTAAAAGGTTTAGATAACCCTGACGTGCCCGGTCAAATTGATGATTGTTATTACAGACCGCCCCTCTTTTTTCCGGAGAGAGTGGTTCAGAACAGATCGGGCAGCGGAGTTTGATGGGCATTGGGATTGGCAGTATGGTTAAAAGCCAGAGAGTTTAATGGTCTCTGGCTGATATTCAACTGCTTCAGGCTTTTCCTGCAGCAAGTCTCTGTTCAACGCTCAAGGTGATGCCAGCGCATCCATACCATCAGTGATAGGGATGGCAGGGTTCTTGAAGGACTCACAAATACTCATGGCGATTTTCTTTCACGGCAAAAACATGGGTAGTTCTTTATTAATAAGAGTGCCGTTTACTTTAAACCATGAAAAGCAGGAAAACTCTATAGACGAATTTCCATAATAAAGTGAGTGATTACAACGGACTCGGGTTGATCTTACCGCAGGGTTAGCCGATATTTCCTTAGGGTTTGGAGCTACGCTGGAATCCATATCAACAGAATTTGTAAACTACCTATTGGCTCAAAGGAATAGTCACTGTAGTCTGCGTCGAAATTTCTGA
>NZ_JAVRMB020000120.1:0-6010 GCF_031844845.1 Endozoicomonas sp. | reverse complement strand
CTTTCAGAGACTCCCGGCCTTCCTGACCTGAATATAAATGCAGTTTCAACTGGAAGTTACAAGCACCAATATTCAGATAGTGTTTAAGTTTCTCAAGCCAGACAATTTTTCGGCTAGAGAGATTTCCCCCATCAGGTTTCCCAACCCCTTTCGGGGTTATTCTGGGATTTTTTACCTTATAAGCATTCCGCCTAAAAGCTTTTACTTTTCGACTCTTGTTTTTTTTACCGTTTCTTCTAACTTCTCTTTTAAGCTGCGGACTACCGTCAGTGCTGGTGTTTCCTGCTCTATTCAAAGGCAAAGGCATAGTCTGTACTCCTATCAAGACCAATTTTCACCAATATAATAAATTAGCAGTCAAATTAAAATTATACCTTAGTACTAGCCATGAAAATTCAATCAACCGAAAATACTACTTTAGTATCACAATCACTATATCAATAAAAGCAATGTGAGTTTATTGAACTGACTTCCATTAAATAGTATACAATTATGCTACTTCATCTATCATCCTTATACACATACCAAAGGCACTATTAAAATCCACAAAATCATTAACAGATACTGCACTGACTTCTAGTTAAATTAACAATAGGAACCTGACTCCAGTATTTATCAAACGCAACAATTATACAGATACGAATATTAACATTCACTTATAACAAAATTATTAATTAACTAAATACAACCAACTAAAAATAATAATCTATTATGGTAGATGGTAAAAAATACAAAATGGTATGTACTCTCAACAAAATCAAAGGTGTAATCAAAATGCCAACCGCAACTGGAACAGGAATAGGAATAAATACACAGAGAATGACGACTCGCCCACCGAATACTCTTGAACCAGCGGCTCAAGCTGCTCCGCATCAGGGGTTTTATTCTTGGGGGGTTAGTGCAGGTCCAAACGGACCACGCCCCTATGTATCAACAAATCAAGCAACAACACATGATTTTATGTCTCAGCTCCCTATACCAAAAACTATTTATGAAAGGACTTCTGCAGCATCGAATCCACAGAATCCACAGAATCCACAGTATCATAACTCTGTCTCGCAGACTGAAAAAAGAATAACAGACTCTCGAGATGGCTCGGTTCAATGTACAACGACCACATCACGCGAGACATCTATTTCGGTGCCCATTTCTGATCCTAGTCAAATTTCAAATTTCTTCACTTCTAATAGCATATTTCCTTCATTTCTTTCATTTCCATATCCATATCCAGTTCAAACTCATTTTGGACAAATGCCTCATACTCCCGATTATCCTCAAAATAATTCCCAATATGGCATACCAAGATGAGGTTCCCGGCAGTTCTGACAACGTTACTTCTGCCCTTCTGGAGATAAGCGAATTTTACTCTTATCTTCAGACTGCGGCTTTAGTTCCAAGAAGGTGGTAGTTTGACTTTATATGGATTGATCTCAGTTATTTAAGGACTCGACGTAAAGAAGGAGATATCAAAGCTATTTTGGATGAAATGAGCAGGAAAATGGGTAGCCCTACATGAGTTAATAAGCAGGTGATAGTTTGCTATCAAATGTTTTGACCTCTGACTAAGGAATAAGCTCTAACTTTTTTATAATCAAAGCATCAGCCGGTGATATTCACGAATTTTCTGGTGGTAAATATTGAAATGCAAACAACGACCCACTTCCGAGTAACTTCAGTTTTTTTGGTACGAACGTTACTCGTAAATGTTGAGTAGGGCCCGGCTTGGGGCGCTTTTTAAGAAGTACCGATCATGCTTCTACACGGCTCAGTTCAGGATAAGTGTTGGTATGCTTTCCCATGCCAGCAATAGCAAGAGATTACCTGAATGCAGTAAAATCCCTATACATCAGGCTTTGAGCGACTTGAGGTAAAGTACCAACACTTATCTGGAACTGAGCCCTTCTACACCTTGGTATCAATGATCATGATCGGTTTATCAAATAAAATTGACCATACGTACAGTCAATTTATACGAAAGCAAACTTCTACCTACTTATGGCTGAGCTTCAGAAAAACAACCGGAAGGGCAAGGCCCGTTCTTGATAAAGTCACTTTTGAAACACACTGAAAATGAAACAATATACTGCAATGGAAACACTTACCGGAACGTCAACAAAGCGTAGGAATCGTTCGAATTGAATAATCAGCCAGGGTGTGGTGAAGATAAAAAGAAAGGTGTTTTCAATTAAATAGTAAGCAGGCATCATGTTGTGGATAAGAGCAACCCGCACTTATCCACAACAAAAACTTTACTTAACCAGCAAAGACTTTCCAGACATCTCAGCAGGCTGATCAATCTTCATCATAGCCAGCAGGGTAGGCGCCAAATCAGAAAGAACACCGGCTTTCAGTTGAATGTTCTGAGGGCCGGAATAAATCAGTGGCACCAGTTCACAGGTATGAGCAGTATGTGCCTGACCGGTGGCAGGGTCGGCCATCTGCTCGGCATTACCGTGGTCAGCGGTGATCAGACACTGGCCAGCCACTTCTCCCAGGGCTGCAATAACGCGACCAACGCTTTCGTCCACCGCTTCAACGGCTTTAACGGCTGCATCAAAGTCGCCGGTGTGCCCCACCATATCGCAGTTAGCGTAGTTACAGATGATCAAATCATGGGCACCACTGCGAATTTCCTGAACCAGACGGTCGGTCAGTTCAGGGGCACTCATTTCTGGCTGCAGATCGTAAGTCGCCACCTTCGGGGAAGCCACCAGCACACGTTTTTCACCGTCAAACGGCTCTTCACGACCACCGCTGAAGAAGAAGGTAACGTGGGCGTACTTTTCAGTTTCAGCAATACGGAGCTGGGTTTTACCCAGTTTCTCCATATATTCACCCAGCGTGTTCACCAGCTCGCTGGGTGAGAATGCACAGGGAGCATCAATATCCGCAGAGTACTGGGTCAGCGTCACGAAGCCAGCTACTCCAGCTACACGGGTGCGCTCAAAACCGTCAAAGTCCTGATCCACAAATGCCCGGCTGATTTCACGGGCACGGTCTGCACGGAAGTTCATAAATACCAGGGCATCGCCATCGTTCAGACGAACCGCCTGATCACCGGTTACGGTGGCTTTTACAAACTCATCGTTTTCATCACGCTCATAGGCTGCTTTCAGACCTTCTACCGCAGTGGCCGCAGAAAACTCCGCCTTGCCATCGGTAATCAGATCATAAGCCTGCTGCACACGATCCCAGCGGTTGTCACGGTCCATGGCGTAGTAACGACCGATCAGGCTGGCAACACGGCCAATGCCCTTCTCTTTCAGCAGGGCATCCAACGCGGCCAGGGAAGGCTCAGCACTGCGAGGCGGGGTATCACGGCCATCCAGAAAGGCATGAACATAAACTTCTTTCGCACCACGACGGGCAGCCAGCTCTACCATGGCATGAATATGGTCTTCATGACTGTGAACACCACCGGGAGAAACCAGTCCCATAATATGAACGGCTTTGCCAGCGTTGACGGCTTTATCCACAACGGCGGTAATCACATCATTTTCGTAGAAATCACCATCCTTAATAGCCTTGGTGATACGAGTCAGCTCCTGATAAACAATACGGCCAGCCCCCAGATTCATATGACCGACTTCACTGTTACCCATCTGACCATCAGGCAGACCAACGTCCATTCCGGAACCGGAGACAAAACTGTGAGGGTTGTCTTTCCACAGCCGATCCATGACCGGCGTTTTGGCAGCAAGAATGGCGTTGCTCTCTTTTTCTTCGCGATGGCCATAGCCATCGAGGATGATCAGGGCTGTAGGTGTGCGCTTATCAGTCATGGACTCTTAACCTTGGCGAGTGGAATGGTCCGCATTTTACCTGCTTTGCCGCCGGTTTCCAGCGAATTGCCAACCCTTTATAAGCCAACACAAATTATCACAGCAGAATTGACCAAACCTTGAAACTCTTTGGAAACTCCCGAAAACAAGTGAGATTTTCTGGTGCAGCGTCAGCATATAAAATCATTGTAGTTCCCTTACTTTCCTGCTGCCGTATCAGTATACTTGCCACCTTTCAATATTACAGATTGACTATTTGTCGGCATGGAACAATTCATTGAGTTTATAGTTAACCACCCCCTGCACGTTGGTGCACTGGTGGCATTGGCCAGCGCACTGGCCTTTACTGAAATGCGCAAAGGCGGGCAGAGCTTATCCACGGCTCAGCTGACCCAGCTGGTCAACCGGGACCAGGGCGTGGTGATTGATGTCCGGGAAAAGGCTGATTTTTCCAAAGGTCATATCGTCAATGCCATCAACATTCCTTATGTGAAAATTAAGGTACGTGCTGGCGAACTGGAAAAATACCGTGAAAAGACCATCATTGTGGTCGACGCCATGGGGCAGCACAGCGGCAGTGTTGGCAAGACGCTGAAAGATTCAGGCCTGACCAATGTGGTCAGGCTCCAGGGCGGTATGAACACCTGGACTTCGGACAATCTGCCGATGGTAAAAAAATAGTACTGGCCAGACAACCTGTACGCCCGTTACCAAAATGCGTTCATCGTTTAGCCCATCAAAAGTAAGGAAATGACAATGGCTGATAATCAACAGCAGGCGCCTCAGTTCGCGTTACAGCGAATCTACATGAAAGATATCTCCTTTGAATCTCCAAAGGCGCCTGAGATCTTTCAGAAGCAGTGGCAGCCAGAAGTCAAACTGGACCTGAGCACCAGCAACCGTCCTTTGGAAGAAGGTCTGTACGAAGTGGTTCTGTCCCTGACCGTGACCGTAGAAAACGGTTCGGAAGACAGCTCTTCAGACAAGAAGGAAACGGCATTTGTGACTGAAGTACACCAGGCGGGTGTCTTCCTGGCCAAAGGTCTGGACGAAGAAGAGCTGCACCGCACTCTGGGTGCTTTCTGCCCGAACATCCTGTTCCCTTACGCCCGTGAAGCCGTCGACAACCTGGTACTGCGTGGTAGCTTCCCTCCGCTGATGCTGGCTCCGGTCAACTTCGACGCGCTGTACATGCAGGCTCGTGAACAGCAGGCAGCTCAGCAGCCAGAAGCTGTGAACTGATTTCAGACTGAAAAGCGTTTGAACCACAAAGGCACAAAGACACAAAGTTTACACCTCATTCCCACGCTCCGCGTGGGAATGCATACCTGACCCGCCGGATACCGCAGATCTTTCTGATAGCCCGAAGCCTGCACTCCCACTCAGAACCCTGCCCTCCTCCCCTCCCTTTGCCTCCGCCGTTATAACCAACTAAAGTCATCACAAGGGAAAACGCACAGGCAAGGTAAGCACAATGCCCAACTTATACGAAAATGACTTTTATTCCTGGACTCAGAAACAGGCTGACCTGATTCGTGAAGGCCGGATTGCCGAGCTGGATCTGAATAATATTCTGGAGGAACTGGAAAGCATGGGCAGAAGTGATTACCGGGCGCTGCAATCCCGGCTGACCGTACTGTTCATGCATTTGTTAAAGTGGCAATTTCAGCCGGAAGGACGTGAGCGCAGCCATAGCTGGGAACGAACAATAAAAGAACAACGTAAACAGATTAAACGATTACTGCTGGATTCACCGGGGCTGAAAAACAAACTTAACGAGATGCTGCCTACGGCTTATCACCGGGCCATAGAAGATGCCCATGATGAAACCAACCTGCCGGCCAGCACTTTTCCAGAGCAGTATCCGTGGAGTTTCCAACAGGCTGTGGATAAAAACTTCTGGCCTGATGATCTGGAAGCCGTTGTTACCCACCAATGGGATCCTGATCAGGGCTTTGATTGACTCTTATATTCCGTTGTTTCTGTATAGCGGGGATTTGACCGGAAGGCCTTCCCCGCTACGTTTTTGACCTCGTTCCCACGCTCCGCGTGGGAATGCATACCGCACCCACCACAAACAAAATAACTGGCGTGAAACTCCGGCACCCCCAGGCAAGTGAGGTTGTCCATCGCTCTTACCCTTTGCATGGCAATTCAGGCAGCGGGCTATTAGCAAGCCCTGAGGTTACGGCAAGTCCCGTATGCATTCCCACGCGGAGCGTGGGAAC
>NZ_JAVRMB020000119.1:0-2671 GCF_031844845.1 Endozoicomonas sp. | reverse complement strand
GCTACTCTGATTAAACTTCTTCTCGCAGTGCTCACATTCATAGGGCGTCTCCCCAGTGTGGATGCGCAGGTGCCTTTTCAGGTTGCTACTACGATTAAACTTCTTCTCGCAGTGCTCACATTCATAGGGCTTGTCGCCAGTGTGGATGCGCAGGTGCGTTTTCAGGTTGCTATTCTGATTAAACTTCTTCTCACAGTGCTCACATTCATAGGGCTTGTCGCCAGTGTGGATGAGCAGGTGCGTTTTCAGGGTGCTACTACGATTAAACTTCTTCTCACAGTGCTCACACTCAAAGGGCGTCTCCCCGGTGTGGATGTACAGGTGCCTTTTCAGGGTGCTTTTACAAGAAAATAATTTCTGGCATACCTGACACTCATGGAAGTTTTCCTCAGTACGACCAGGCATGTACATTTGCAGGGTGCTTTGTGTAGAGCATTCCTGATGGAACTGATCCTGATAGCTCAGTTCTTTGCCGTGGATATGCGTTGGTACATATCCCTGATCTGGTGGTTCAATTTTGATCGTTCTCGCTTCAAAAACAGAGTCGGAAAAATTGTGGGCATTGTGCCAATGGGCTACACGACTGGAATGTCTTTTGCCTTGTAAGCATTGAATGGCCCGTTTTACCGACCGTCTGGACATGGCAAACAGGAAGCGTGCCGATGCCTGCCTTTTTACGTTGTAATGAGATTGAACGGCAGGATGGCTTTTCCCTGCTGATATTTTTATCAAGTAGTACTCCTGCTCCTAAAACGTGAAGAAACCCAGTCCACAAAATAAGCTTCCCAGAGCCTTTACTGACCCTCAGCCTACTCTACAGGCAGAGCACAAACATAGACCAAATTCTGGAAAAAAACCTTCAGTTTCACCAGGCAGGCATCTGTTTACAGCGGATCATGCGCTAAAGACGACGGCCCTAACGATAATAACAGGCACAATAAACCACAGGGATAAATACTATGGCTCATAACCGCCAATGGTTTACCTTCAAAAACGAAGCAGACAAAACCCCGGAGCTCTTTATCTATGATGATATTGACGACTGGTGGGGTGTATCAGCACAAAGCGTGATCGATCAGATCAGAGAGGTGGACGCTGCCGAAATTAATGTTCGTGTTAATTGCCGGGGTGGAATGGTCTTTGAGGGCATCGCTATTTATAACACTCTGCGTCTGCATAAGGCCAATGTGCATATCAGCATCGAGGGTCTTGCGGCGAGCATTGCCAGTGTGATTGCCATGGCAGGTGATACGGTCACCATCGCTGAAAACGCCATGATGATGATTCATAACCTTTATGGTTGGGCACAGGGTGACGCTGAAGCAATGCGAAAGACCGCTGATGTGATGGATAAGATAGCGGACAGTATTACTGTGTCGTATACCGACAGAACGGGCAAGTCCATTGAGGAAATGAAAGCCCTGATGGAGTCGGAGACTTGGTATACCGCTGCCGAAGCATTAGAAGCCGGGTTGGTAGATCAGGTCGATTCTCCGGTTAAAGCCGCTGCCTGTTTTGATCTCTCCATGTTCAATAATACTCCCGCTGGCTTTGGCCGACTCGAACGGCAACCAGAAAATAAGCAGCAGGAACTGGAAAAACCGGAGCCAAAGAAAGAACCGGAAGTTGATGCTCTGGCTATTGCATCTCTGTGTAATAAAGCTGGCTATCCGGAAAAGACAGAAGCCTTCCTGAAAGAGAAACTGGCCGAAACCGATGTAAAAGATCGGCTGGCCGCCTTTGATGAGATCAAGAATCTCTGCAAAGCAGCCTCCCTGGCTAATAAATCCATTGATTTTATTGAAGCCAATAAGCCCGTGGATGAAGTGAGAAATGAATTATTTGATCTGCTCACTTCCACAGATCAAACGATAAACAACGCTCTACCTCCCAAGCAGAAGGGAAACCAGGAAACTGCTGTTTCAATCGACACGCAGGCTATTTATAGCAAGCGCAACCGGGTTTAAACCCTCCCCCAACCCTTTATTAAAAGGACTTTAACGATGAAGACTGAAGGAATGCACACTGGTGAGTTTCTGGTTTCCGAAGGCAACAACAGCATCAGCCGTGAGCAGGTACCGGTTGCTGCCAATCTGGATATGGAGCCGGGAACCGTGGTTGGTAAAGTATCTGCCACTGGTGTTTATGCACCACTCGCTCCTGCCGCTGCCGATGGCACCGAAACCGCTGCAGGCGTTCTGTACGCTGGCAAGGTTACTGATGCCTCTGGTGGTAATGGTGTGATTATCGCCCGTCTTGCTGAAGTGGTAGATAGTCTGCTGGTATGGCCTGATGGTATCACTGCTGAAGAACAGTCTGATGCTGTTAAAGAGCTGGCCGAGTTGGATGTTATCACCCGCAACGCTTAATCGCTTAACCACTCTCTGCTGTAATTCCTTTTATAAAACCTTCCGTTATCAAGGAGCGATAACATGCCACAGATGCTGAATATTTTTAACGACGACGCTTTCAGTCTTTCAAGCCTGACTGCAACCATCAATGAGATGGATTATAAGCCCGGTCGTTTGCTTGTTCAATGAGACAGGGATCAATACCACCACGGCTGTTGTGGAAAGCGTGAACGGGGTTCTCCGTTTACTGCCTTCTTCCGAGCGTGGCGCACCGGCAACTCAGGCGGTCGGTGACAAGCGCAAGGTTCGCAGCTTCGTTA
>NZ_JAVRMB020000118.1:0-24868 GCF_031844845.1 Endozoicomonas sp. | reverse complement strand
TGGAGCATGGTGCACTAGTCGATGCTAAAACAGTGAAAGGCGAAACTCCCTTAATGTTGACATTGCGGAAATCAAATCAACAGATAATTAAACCGTGTGTGGAAAAACTATTAGCCCACAATGCGAACGTCCATGCGAAGGACAGTTTCGGGCTCACTCCCCTTGCGTTTGCCACCATTCATAACGTCCCGGCAGAAATTATCCAGGTTCTTCTGGAGGCCGGCGCTCAGGCAAACATAAAGGATCCGTTTGGCTTTACACCACTGATCTATGCGGTCTGGCACAGGAATGTCGAGGCGGTAAGCATACTGGTTAGCGCTGGGGCAACGGTCAGTGACAAAGGTAATTACCGGTTGTTGGCAGTAGCCAGCGATAAGAAGCTGGTTTATGCCCGACGAATATTTTCTTGCCACAATGACAGCCCCCTGTCACTGGCCCAACGAAAAAAAACATCGCACCCCCGGTTGGCAGGTTGTATCCCCAGTGCCAGATTAGCCAGCAGGCAAAATGAAGTCGCGGAATGGGATCAGATTATCAGGGTACTTGAACAGAACGGAAGTGAAGATTTACCGGTGCCTCCCGGGGCTACGACACCGGTGTCGTCCTTAACCGGCAGTAATGGATGACGTTGTTTATTCTGCCCGGGTGACATCCCACCGACCTCATATAACAGGTGCAGATATCTCCGTTGTCCGGGTACGCAATGACTTTCTGAGCAATAAAAGGTAATCCATTTATGTTGACTAATCATTCGATACCTGTATCCACCGCATCGTCTAATGATCGTAACCTGGGTCAAACCACTCGAAGGATTGCCAGGACCGGCGGACGCACCCTTAATGCAGTTGAGGACAATGCCCTGTACTGCAAAGCATCATCACAACCCGATGTGGGTACCAGAGAGACAAACACGGGCAGTCAGCCCTTTCGCAGTAAGTCCTTGTTCAATCGTCTTGCTGACACCCTGTCATCTGCACAACAATGCGTTTACCTGGTAGTTGAGTCATCACTGGAAGGGTTGGCAGATAAGACAGATCAGTTTGTGAAGCCCTGTATCGAGGCGATCGATACAGCGATGGCACCGGTTGACTATGTGTTAAACTGCGCCGCCAGGCCTGCCGAAAGTCTGCTGCTATTCAGTGGTGCTAATCCACTGGTTAAGGCGGCAGCATGCAGAACTGAACATTTTTTCAATAATACGGCTGGTCGGGTCTGCGACATGGTTCAGAAGCCGGGGTTAAGCTGTATTTCTCTGACCAAAGTGGGGTGCATACTGTTTTTTTACGCTACTACTACTGCGAACGCTGCTAGGGTCGACGACTTTCAAACAATGATGACGGATGTGACGATGGCTAGCACCATATCGCAAGTGTTCCATAGTAATAAAAATGTATACCTGGTCAGCCGTGGAGGTGTGGCCAGGCCATCGACTGGCGGTGACAAGTTATGTGAAAATTACAAGGTATCAACTCTCAGAATGCTGGCTGGTAGTTTTGATAAGCAGTTGCCGGTTTATTTTGCCAATGATCTTTTGGATACTGACGCAAATGACGCATTTAATGCGGCGGGTATGGTGCCCGTTGAAAATGCATTGGATATAGGTTGGTTTTTTGCAGAGAAAGTCCTGTATGCCGCTATAAATCGTTATAAATTCGACAGTGATGATGCTTTTAATGATGTCGATGTTTCAAGTCCTTTGGCGTATAAGTCCAACAGTGATTTAAAGGATGCCTGGCGTGGAGACCGTTTTGTGTACTTAAAAAAATTACCTACTACTGGGAGGGAATATATTAGAGGGGCTTTTGTTTGTCGGCACCATAAGTGGCTCAACCGCTCAGATGCAAATTATTGCCCGAGGTATAGCACGAGTTTTACAGACGCAGAGGCAGCAATATATGTTAATGGTGAACCAGCAGTTAACCTATTAATACCAAAAAAACGAACGCCTAATAGCTCACACTCTGGTGATGATAGTAAAGTGAGAAGGCTCTACAATCATGCTACTCAAGACATAAGAGATCGCTTCGATCGCTTCGAGGATGATCATAGTAAGATTATTAAACATTGCGAGGACTACTTAACGGAACGGAACCGGCCGCCGGCCACCACTACTGAGCTGACGACCACTACTGAGCTGACGACCACTACTGAGCTGACGACCACTGCTGAGCTGACGACCACTGCTGAGCTGACGACCACTACTGAGCTGACGACCACTACTGAGCTAACCACCGCTGCAGAGTTCGACAGGGAATTCGGGACTGATTCATCAATACAAAATAATACGAAACCATTCCCATTACTAACATATCCACAATATCCGAAAGAAGAATCCCCTGCTGAAATCGTTAGAAGTACCTCGTTAGGCGTGGGAGCAATCCTGGGGTTATCGTGTCTCGGGCTGGCCGCTGTTTGCGGCGTGATTTTCTACGGGAAAAAACTCTGGAACAGGCAGAGACTGGAGGCCGTCACAAGCTGTGGTGCATCGGATGCCATGGCAGAAAAATCTGCTTCCTCCCTGTTGCCATCATTCCGAGGCCGCTCGAACAGTCTCGGGGATATTGAGACGGGCGAACGTACCCGGTGTCCTCTCCTCCCGGGGCGTTTGAGCCGTGATGACGGTATTGAACCAAAAAAGAAAAACACACCAGTGACAGGCTATCTGCCATCATGTCTGGCCCGGACTGCCAGCACCGATTTGTTCGAATTTGAACCACCCAGCCGCAAGGAAACAGAGGTCAGGATTAAGGGCAGCACGCTTGGGGTTGATGTTTGACCCAATATTAGTTACGCAATGATTGAACAATACTGTGGACAGTGTTTCAAGAACGCAATTCACGTGGGGCAAGGCCTGCGAGTAAGGGCTGGTATTTAATAGCAAGTCTCGGTCAGCGCAGAGTTGCTTAAAAATACCCTGTAACGCCACAGCCTCGGAATCCCCGGGTAAAAACTGTCTGAAGTATTGATCGAAGCGGCTTCTTTTAATCTTACTTTCGTTACGTCAGGGATAGTGGTGTTTCGCTTAATGCCCAAACCTGGAAGATAAGCGAAATGCGGTATCTTTGAGGTTGGGGGCTATCGGACCTGCCCTTTTTCAGGTTCAAGTCCAATTTCCATACTGAATTAATCTTGGGGGGTTTAGAACGGAAACTTCTTACCACCACCAGGAGGCATCATACCACCCATACCCGGAATCTGTCCCTTCATTGCAGACATGCCACGCATCAGTTTATTCATGCCGCCTTTTTTGGTGACTTTTTTCATCATCTTGCTCATCTGCTTATGCTGTTTGATGAGCCGGTTGATGTCCTGAATCTGGGTGCCTGAGCCGCCGGCAATCCTTTTCTTTCGGGAGCCGTTCATGATGTCGGGGTTGCTTCGTTCGCCCGGAGTCATGGAGTTAATGATGGCTTCCATCTGGTCAAACATTTTGTTGTCCATCTGGCCAGGCATCTGCTGGCTCATGCCGCCCATGCCCGGCATTTTATCCATCATGCCGCTGAGTCCGCCCATTTTTTTCATCTGCTGAAGCTGGTCGCGGAAATCTTCCAGATCGAATCCCTTGCCCTTTTTCAGCTTGCTGGCCAGTTTGTCGGCTTTGCTTCTATCAAGCTTGCGTTCGGCTTCTTCAATCAGGGAGAGAATATCGCCCATGCCGAGAATTCGGGAGGCAATACGATCCGGATGGAAGGGCTCCAGGGCATCGACCTTCTCGCCCATACCGATGAACTTAATGGGCTTGCCGGTAATGTGACGAACAGAGAGCGCCGCACCGCCACGGGCATCACCATCGGCTTTGGTCAGGATGACACCGGTGAGCGGCAGGGCATCACCAAAGGCCTTGGCGCTATTGGCCGCATCCTGGCCGGTCATGGCGTCAACCACGAACAGGGTTTCAATCGGGTTGATAGCGCTATGGAGTTGCTGGATTTCAGCCATCATATCGTTGTCGATGTGAAGGCGACCGGCAGTATCGACGATCAAAACATCAGCGTGTTTGATTTTTGCTTCGTGGATGGCGCTGTTAACGATGTCTACGGGTTTCTGATCGGAGGAAGATGGGAAGAAGTTCAGCCCGGTTTCCTGAGCCAGCATTTCCAGCTGTTTAATAGCCGCAGGACGGTAGATGTCCGCACTGACCACCATTACCGATTTTTTCTGGCGCTCTTGCAGCCATTTACCCAGCTTGGCAACGGTGGTGGTTTTACCGGCGCCCTGTAGACCGGCCATCAGAATAACGGCCGGTGGCTGGGTGGCGAGGTTCAGTTCGTCATTAGACGAACCCATGATCTCAATCAGTTCATTCTGGACAATTTTGACAAAGGCCTGTCCCGGGCTGAGGCTGGACTGTACTTCCTTGCCGACAGCTCGCTCTTTAATGCGATCGATAAACTCGCGAACCACTGGCAGGGCAACGTCTGCTTCCAGTAGTGCCATGCGCACTTCGCGCAGGGTGTCCTTGATATTGTCTTCAGTCAGCTTGGCCTTTCCGGTAACCGTTTTAAGTGTACGGGAGAGGCGTTCGGTTAAATTTTCGAACATTCTGGGAATTACCCTGATCTAGGTGTTTATGCGGTTAACGGCAAAAAATATTAACCATTGTATAGGAATCATGGCTAAAGCGGCATCCATTTCAATGGACAGGGTTAAAGGTTGTTTGTCTAGTCCTGCTGAATATGACAAACTGCCGGAGCGGTTTTATTGCCGAAGCCTTTGCGCCGAACAGGCCTGCGGCTTCTGATTTTTTTGCGGCTATTGGGGATAACAGGCTTCGCTAATGGGTGTCATGTTGGTCAGTATGGGTGCGCTTGGTTGCTATCTGGCAGGCACGGTTGGACAGGGGTTACGGAACAGTGGGCGTGAAGTCTCCAAATCACTGGTTCTGTTGATAACCACCCTGGGCCTTGTTTTTCATGTGGTTGCTCTTTATATCTCTATTCATACGGATCACGGTATTAATCTTGGTGTGTTCACCATGGGGTCACTCACCGCCATGATGGTGACGATGATGGTATTGCTGAGCAGTCTGAAAAAACCTTCCGAATGTCTTCTGGTGATGATTCTTCCGGTCAGTATGCTGGCCATTGTGCTTGCTCTGCTTGCGCCGGTTGAGCATATCGTCTGGAACCCGGCTTCTTACATGGTAACCCACGTTCTTCTTTCAGTCATGGCCTATGGCATTCTGATGGTTGCTGCATTTCAGGCGATTCTTCTCTCTTACCAGGAGCATCAGCTTCGTACTCATCGGCATACCATGAAAACATTGCCACCTTTACAAACCATGGAGCGTCTGTTGTTTGAGTTCCTGGTGTTGGGGGTGGTTCTTCTGA
The DNA here is from genome assembly GCF_031844845.1 of Endozoicomonas sp. Classification (GTDB taxonomy): domain Bacteria; phylum Pseudomonadota; class Gammaproteobacteria; order Pseudomonadales; family Endozoicomonadaceae; genus Endozoicomonas. Next base: position 19,538 of record NZ_JAVRMB020000118.1, on the reverse strand, counting down.
CGCTTTCCCTGGGTAGTGGCTTTCTCTTTCTGGAAGATATGTTTGCCCAGAAGCTGGTTCATAAAACGGTATTGTCCCTTACTGCCTGGTGTCTGTTTGTGGCACTGCTGATCGGTCACTGGCGTTTTGGCTGGCGAGGCCAGACGGCCGTTCGGTGGACTCTGGCAGGGTTTATATTTCTTATTCTTGCTTATTTTGGCTCCAGATTTGTGCTTGATTGCGTGGTTTCAGGTCAGTCGTGCTTTTGAATGCCTGTTCCATACGATCGGGCTTGGGGCTTTACCATTAAGTGAGTAAAATGAATAATTGTACTCACACTTGTTCTGACAAAAGGCGACAACTTTTTGAGTGAAGCACCTCTGAGCGCGTTAATTGGCGCGTTAGTTTTTCTCCTGCTGCTCTCTGCATTTTTCTCCAGCTCTGAAACCGGCATGATGGCGATTAATCGCTATCGTCTACGGCACCTTGCCCGTAAGGGAAATCGTGCAGCCAAAAGAACCAGTAGTTTGCTGGACCGGCCTGATCGGCTGATTGGTGTCATTCTGATTGGCAATAACTTTGTCAATATTCTTGCCTCGGCTCTGGCAACGATTATTGCGGTTCGGTTTTGGGGAGACAGCGGTATTGCCATCGCTACCCTTGGCCTGACATTTGTTGTGTTGATTTTTGGGGAAGTGACCCCTAAGACCATTGCGGCAATGTATCCGGAAAAAGTCGCTTTTCCTGCGTCTATGATTCTGGTTCCGCTACTGAAAATTCTTTACCCGGTGGTATTTCTGGTTAACTGGATTTGCGCTCTGTTAATGAGCCCCTTTGGCATTCGTCCGGGGCAGGCAGGCGAACACCAGTTAAGCAGCGAGGAACTCCGCACTCTGGTCAATGAGTCCGGGCTGCGGTTACCGACCAATCGTCGTGGCATGCTGCTGGGGATTCTTGACCTGGAGAAAGTGAGTGTCGACGACATCATGGTGCCGAGAAATGAAGTGTCCGGTATTGATATCGAAGATGATATTAAAGAGATCCTCCATCAGCTGAGGGATTGTCAGCATACCCGGATGCCGGTTTATCGCGGTGATATCAACAATATTATCGGCATGTTGCACATGCGGAAAATTGCCCGCTTATTGACCCTGGAAGAGGTGAATAAGGCGACCCTGTTGCAGGAAACGGTGGATCCTTATTACGTTCCTGAGTCAACACCACTTCATACTCAGCTGTTTAACTTCCAGAAAGTCAGGGAGAGAACCGCGCTGGTGGTTGATGAGTATGGTGATGTCATGGGGCTGGTGACACTGGAAGACATTCTTGAAGAGATCGTGGGTGACTTCACCACGGATGTTTCTGACAGCAGTCAGGATATTACGCCCCAGGGCGATGGCACTTATATCATTGATGGCTCGGCTTCCATCAGGGATGTTAATCGGGCACTGGGTTGGGACTTGCCAACAGGGGATGCCCGTACCATCAACGGCCTGATTACCGAGGAGATGGAGGTGATTCCCGATGCCAGTGTGTGCTGGAAGGTGAAAGGCTATCGCTTTGAGATTCTTCAGGTTAAGGATAACCGGATCAAGTCTGTTCGAATGTTCACCGCCGATCAATAATTCTCACTTCCCGGTTCAGCTTGCCTATGCCTGTCGCTTCTGAAAATGGCTGCTGAACTGGGGGGCGTCCAGTGGGATCTTGGTATCCAGGGTAATATTGAGAAATTCAACCAGCATCACAGCGGTAAGTCCCCAGATTAAATATTCCCCATAGTAAAAGGATGGCATCTGATAGTCCTGATTACGCATTTTCCAGTGATTAAACGTCAGGTGTTGCTCATCAAGGAAGTAACTCAAAGGGACTTTGAATATGCGATCCAATTCGGCCAGATTCGCTTTGAGAGGGGTGTCAGCCTCGATAATTCCGACAATAGGTGTGACTTCAATACCAAAGCGGGAAATCACCGAGCCGGTCTGTCCAATGACTCTGACATTTTCCGGGGGGAGGGCTATTTCTTCAAAAGATTCCCGCAAGGCAGTGGCGATCAGGTCATGGTCGCCCGGGTCTCTTTTGCCTCCGGGAAACGCTACCTCACCGCTATGAGTGTTCATATGAGTTGCCCTGCGGGTGAACACCAGTTCCGGCTCCCGGGCATCCGTGATGGGGATCAGAACTGCGGCCTCGGGCAGTTCGGCATTTATTGTTCTTGGCTGGTGGTTGAGCAGCCTGTTTTCAACCTGATCTAACATAATAGTGACTGCAGCGGCATCCTTGTGTGGGATTTACATTTATCATATGTAGCTCAACAGAATTTATCCAGTGAAAACAGCCATGAGCGGCTCTCTGTGAAAACTCTCCATGCAGAGAAGGCAGTTTCCCCCCCCCAAGCCATGGAAAGGGCAGCGGAACTCGAAATAGCGGCATTTTCAGAGTAAACAGTTTGTTCATGCCCGTGGGTTTGTTACTCTGAAATCGCTTCCCCAAAAAACAGTCCGCCAGAAACAAGGAGTGAAGGTTGATGACAGGAATCTCTATCCATTACTGCAGTGTCTGCGGTCATGAGACGCAAAAAAAAGTTCCTGAAGGGGATCATCGCCCCAGGGATGTGTGTGACCACTGTCAAACGGTTCACTATCAAAATCCCCGGGTAGTTACCGGATGCCTGCCGGTTTACCAGAATAAAATCCTGATGTGTAAACGGGCCATTGAACCCAGAAAAGGTTACTGGACATTGCCGGGTGGTTTTATGGAACTGGGGGAAACGATGGAGGAAGGCGCTGCACGGGAAACCATGGAAGAGGCCTGTGCTCATGTGACCATTGAGTCACTGTATATGCTGTTTAATGTGGTGCATGTTGGGCATGTGTCGGCTTTTTTTCTGGCAAAGCTGGAGAATCCTGACTTTGCTCCCGGGGAAGAGAGTGAAGAGGTTGCCCTGTTCGCTGAAGATGAGATCCCCTGGGATCAGCTGGCTTTTTCTACTATCGGCCGCACCCTGCGCCATTACTTTGAAGATCGGCAGGCGGGTTTATTCCCGATGAGGCTGGAGTATGTCACTCCACCGGAGCACAGAGACTGACCGGGTAAAGGTCAAAGGCAGGCATTTCATAAGGATGAGCCTGGCGGAGAGCCTGAATCGCCTGCTTTAAAAATCGTTGCTCGCAGATCATTTCAACTTTCCAGGTTTCTTCACTGTGTATTTCACCCGGTTTTCCTGAAAATGGCTGGCTGTCCTCCAGTGGGCGAAACTGTCCTGTTCCCGGGGTTTGCCAGCAACAGCAATCATACGGTCCGTAACGTCCTGCGCCAGCCATGAACATCGCTTCTTTAACGGGTTCCAGGAATAGTGAAGGAACCATCACACAGATTTTATAAATCACTTTTTTGAACCTGATTAGGCGTGATCCTTTAATGAAATGCTGCCCGCTGCCCGTATAAAGCATGCGTCTTATCTTTTTCGGGCAACGGGTGGCGGGCAGCGGGCGGCGCAAACAGGTAAATGATTCAGGGACAAATCCACAGTTATTTACGACCCATACCGGAAGCGGTTAATGACCGGCTGTGCATACATCTTCAAAAACCACGGGCGGTGTAATTCCGGGCAGCGTTCCAGATGTCGGGTAAACTCATCACGTTTCTTATTCAGGTCGACATTCGGAAACAGCGTGGCAATATCAGGAACCTGTATTGCGGGTTCCTGTTTGATGACGTTGTCGCCAATGGCTTCCCAGGCAAAGAGATTGGATGGCTGCAGCTGGTAGTTATGATGGATCTGGTGGTCGACTTCTCTGGCTACCTCAATGGCATTTTCAAGGCTTTGGGACAGCGGTTTGCCAAAGGCAACATGAACATGTCCTTTGTATCCCTCAATGCCCATGACAATACTTTTCAGGTCTTCATCATCCGCTTTCAGATACTCTCCAGTCTGCTGTTTTTCAAAGAGTTCACGGGCCTTATTGCAGTCACAGGGGTCAAACTCGTAGGAAATGGAGACTGGCACAATATTCAGTGAACGGATGTTATCAGCAAAAGAGGTTTGCTTTTTACGACGGCTGACGTTAAACATTTTGATGATGGCCGGGTCAGTCTGGTCGTTGCCATCTTTTGCGCGGCCCTCACTCTGGGCTATCCATACGGGTTGGCCGGAATCAATGCAGTGATGGATATAGGCAGACAGGTTCTGGAAAGCGGTCAGCTTTTCCCGGCGGCCGGTGAGTGAGCGTTTTACAATAAAACTTTTGTTCAGACGCATCAGGTCACTGACATAAGGACGTTTGATCAGATTATCGCCAATGGCAATCTGGCAGGTTTCCATACCATTTTGATAGAGGGCGTAGTTCACCAGGGCAGGATCAAGAACAATATCCCGATGGTTTGACAGAAAAAGACAGGCTTTATCGTTTTTCAGATGCTTCATACCCGAAAAGGTGACCTTGTGGGTGGTTGTTTTGATCACCCGGGTCAGGTACGGTTCGATGATGCCCTGGAAGTCCCTGACATTGTGAATGTGTCGTGTTTTATACTTCAGAATCATGGCCATCAGCCAGATCATGATGCCGGGAAATTGCCGGGTTAAGTCAGGGTGGCGATGTTGTGCCAGAACGCTGAGGAGGTCTTTGTTTTGCAACAGACGTGTGAGTGTTGGTCTGACCTCATGGTCGTGGTAAGGGCGGATATCGTCAAAAGCGTCCATGGGTGCCAGTGTTATTAAAAAGCCGTTAAAAAATCATTATTGATCACCAGGTTATTATATTACATTGATTGATTGCTGGTCTGTATAGGCAGTGTCGCTTAATGTAACCATAAAAAGCCGGAAAGGCAGAGGTTGTTCATGTACAAGCCGTTTAGATGTACTGTCGGGGTTGCTGTTAAGGTGATAGTAGTACTGGCTTCCGTTGCCGGACCGGCATGGTCTTCGACACCTGCTGATGATGTCGTCGTGCATAAAGAGCAACCTGCTTCAGGTAGGGTTCAGGGACAGTTAAGTGAAGCCATTCAAATGCTGCAGTCAGAACAGGGAGTGAACGCTGCTAAAGCGATCAGGGACTTGCAGCGGATTGCCAGTCAGGGTAATCAGGGGGCTCGGTCTGAAGCCTGGCTCTGGTTAGGGAGAGCCTATCGTGATGGGCTTGCTGGCACCGGTAAGGACAGCAGCATGGCGTTTGAATACTTTGAGCAGGCCGCTGGGCGGGAAGGGCTGAACCCGGAAGCTCAGTATGAGCTGGGGCGAGCCTATTTAAAGGGTGAAGGAACCGATCGTAACCTGATTGCTGCTTATATGTGGACTGAACTCAGCCTGCATAAACCATCAAAAATGTCTTCTTCAGCGGAGACACAAAAAGCCGGATTAGTAACGATGCTCAATAAAGTGCAGTTGGAAAAAGCCAGAGAGCTGGTGACACAATTGGAGACACTCTATCTGAAATGATTAAAGTATATAGCCCAGCAAACCTGATTGAGGCTCAGTGTCTGAAAGATATGCTGAAGAGTCGTCGTATATTCTGTCACCTGGCCGGTGTTGATCTGATCGGTGCGGTGGGTGAGTTGCCTGCCATTGGATTATTGGGGCTCTATGTAAATGAAGAAGATGCCGGTCTTGCGAAACAGTTGATTGACGAGTACCTGAGTGCTGAACCACTGTTGGGAGATGATGAGTAATGTGCAGTCGTTACTCATTCAACGTGTCCAAAGTGAACCTCGGTTTTCTTGGGTTGAAAGAAACGTTAGTTGAAAAGCCGGTTCAGCAGGTGACTCCGGGCCAGCAGGTATGGCTGGTGCGTAATAATGATCAGGGTATTCCGGAACTGGTTCAGGCAAAGTGGGGGCTTGCACCCTCATGGTTGAAAGATTTTTCCCGTGTTCAGATTAATGCCCGTGTTGAGACCGCGCCTGACATGAGAATGTTCAGCAGTGCCTGGTCTGACAGAAGGTGCCTTATCCTGGCAGATAGCTACTATCAATGGCATATGCCTATTCATGGGCTTAAGGCTTCTCATGGGCTTAAGGCTTCTCATGGACGTAACGCTTCTCATGGACGTAACGCTTCTCATGGACGTAACGCTTCAGAGAACCGCCGTCAGTTATGGCAAATTGGGGCAAGGGACCATTCGCTGATACTGATGGCGGGTCTCTGGGAACGATATGCAGTGGATAGTACGCTTGCTTTTGACTCCTGTGCTGTTTTGACCATGCCTGTCATGCCTCAGTTAGCCCCGATCGCACAAAGAATGCCTGCCTTGCTGACGACAGGGAATGCAGCCAATTGGCTGGCGGGTGCACCCTTTGATCTTGATAGCTTTAGTGCTCCCCTTACTGGCTTTGCTTTTCAGTGTCAGAATATTCTGAAGCGTTGATTTTTCAGGGGCTCGCATTCGCTCGACCCAACAAATCTCGCCACCTTCCATAAACAGCCGTTAAATATTTACAGTCTGAATTGCCGGTGCCGTTTTTTTGCGAATTGTTTTTTGCTGCTGAGGGTTTGTGTTGGGGCTCGCATTCGCTCGAGCCAACCTGCGTCACCGGTCAATCTCATTGAAAGGATGAACTGGTCCATTCCCGAACCGCCTCCTGGTTTCATTGCTGTAATGCTGGTCTATCCTTAGCGTTCGTTGTCTCCGTGTGCAGTGAATCCAGTGCAATTTTCGATTAGAAAGAAAATCATTTTCTTTACGGTTGTACCTGTCACGTTGCTTTACAACCTGATTTTTGGCATCCATCTTTATTTTTCTCTCAAACAGTCTACGGATGCGGTTGCTAAAGGGTTGATTGAGCAGGTCTGGCATAATGCCGGTAAAGTAGATAGCCATACCCGGCAGTTGATGACAATGACCTCTTTTATGGCCGGAATGTTGGGTCGGATACCCATTACTGACCATGGTATGATCAGAGAATTTCTTGCCGATCTTGCTGAGAAAAATCCATTGGTCAGAGGCTTTACATACGTGAAGCTGGGCGGGAGTTTTCAGCACTGGGATGTGTTTCATGCCCACATGAAGGGTGGTAAGGCGCAGCTGGATGAAACCATTGATACCGGATTGTTTCCTGCCCAGTTCTGGTGGGCCAGTCAAGGGCAGCAGAAAGCCGGTTTCTGGACCTCACCACGGGGTTCTGCCGAACAGGGATGGACTGTCAGTTATATCGTTCCGGTTTTCTCAGAAAATACCCTCCAGGGTTACTTCTGGATGGATATCAATCTTGCGGATTTTCGTCATCTGCTGGTCAGCAATATTACCGGTAAAGCCAGTTTTTCTATTGTTAACAGTGCCGGTGAATATCTTCAGACGGACAGCGAAACCGCAAAACGATACCAGTTAAACAGCCTTCACCAGAGCCAGTTTTACTACGGTTCACCCGGCATGTGGAATGACCTGAAAGAGCTGATCGAAAAGGGTGAGCCTACCTTTCGCAATAAGTGGGTTCCGGTGCGGCAGCACGAGTACTGGCTGATGGGGGCTCCCATTAAGTCCGCTGCCTGGTGGATGATCAGCTATGCGCCCAGAAAGACAGTGCTGGCACCGGTGATGGAGCAGGCCCGGGTCAATGCGCTGCTGATGATACTCTCATTAATGCTCATATTTACCTGCGCCAGTCTGGTCTCCGTTCGAATTACCCGTCCCATTATTCGCCTGAAACGGGCCATGGATGATTTTACCTACCGTCAGGTCAAACCGGATATTACCCGTATCAGCCGGGATGAGATTGGTAGCCTGACGGAAAGTTTTCAGCAGCTGGTTAACAAGTTGGCAGACAGGGAAAAAGCGCTGCATAAGGCTCGAACCAGTAATATTGGCTATTTACTTGAGCGACTGAGAGGTAACTATTTCTATTTCAACCTTAACAAGGATGGCTGTGTCACCCATGTCAGCCCTTCAATTGAAGCAATATTAGGTTACACGCCAAGTGAATTTCTCAAACCGCTTATTGGTTATCTGGCCACTGAGGACAGTAAATTTCGCTTTCGGGACCAGTTTCGGGAAGCAAGGCAGGGGCGATGGGGGGATACATTTGAGCTTGATATCCGACATCTCAATGGCAGTATTCGCCGGCTGGAAATATTCTGGAGTGATATGGGCGATTTGCCGGGCAGGCAATATCTGGCAGAAGGCCTGGCCAATGATATTACCGATCGGGTCAGCGATACCAAGAAGTTTAAACTGCTCCTCGATAGTGCACCGGATGCGACGATCATTGCCACCCCGGAAGGCATTATTGGTATGGCGAACAGCCGGGCAGAAGAGCTTTTTGGGTATCACCGGGAAGACCTTGTCAATATGCCATTGAGCCTGCTTACGCCGTTCGAAAACAGAAGTGGCCATCCACTGTTAGGTGATCTTAATAAGGCAAGCTGGGGACAGTTATGTCTGGTTGGTTTTGAGTCCAGGGGAATTGACCGGAAAGGGCGGGTTTTTCCGGTAGAAATTACCAGTAATCCTTTGAAAACGGATGATGGTTTACTGATCTCCATGGTAGTTCGTGACATTACCGGGCGAAAACGAATTGAGCGGGAGCTTATGACCGCCAAAGAAGAGGCTGAACGGGCCAACCTGGCCAAAGGTCTTTTCCTTTCCAATATGAGTCATGAATTGAGAACACCTCTTAATGGTGTGCTTGGGAATGCTCAGTTACTGCTGAGGAATCTGTCTCTGTCTTCTCCCCAGAGGAAGAGTCTGAATACCATAGAGGCCAGTGGCCAACACTTGCTTTCACTGATTAACGATATTCTCGATTTGACCAAAATTGAATCCAGTCAAATTGAATTACACCCTTCTGCAGTCCGGTTGCTGGAGCTGTTGCGAGGCGTTCGTAACATTCTGATGGAACGGGCTACCAGCAAGGGGCTTGAGTTGCGTTTGCTGCCTATTGGTCCCTTACCGGACATCGTTATGCTGGATGAAATCAAAGTTCGTCAGGTGCTATTGAACCTGTTGAGCAATGGGGTCAAATACACCGTTAAGGGTTGGGTTGAGTGTCGGGTTTCTGTCGAGCGTAAAGATATTGTTATTGAAATTTGTGATACCGGGGTGGGCATTGCATCGGAGGATCTGGAAAAAGTCTTTGAGCCTTTCCGTCAGGTGCATCTTGGGCTTCAGATTGGTGGCTCTGGCCTGGGCCTGGCCATCAGTCGAAGGCTGGTTTCAGCAATGGGGGGGCGTCTTGATGTGTATAGTGAGCCGGGTAAGGGGAGCCAGTTTATCTTCAGGTTACCGTTGGTAAAAGGAAGTTTTGAGGCGTTGGCAGAGCATCAGCGCCTGTTGCCAGGCTCGATTTATGTTCAATTAGATGGGGAATATAAGGGTATTCGGGTTCTGGTGGTTGATGATGTTGAAAGTAATCGGGATATGATTGCGGGTTTGCTGGGTTCTGCCGGTTTCAGGGTTGATATGGCCAATAATGGGCTTCAGGCACTGGAGGCTGTGAAGAAAACAGATTATGACCTGATTTTAATGGATATCTCCATGCCGGTTATGGATGGTGTTTCAGCGATCAAACATATACGCAGGCTGCTGGGGAAAAGTGGCTTAAAGGCGGTAGCCGTGACGGCCAGTGTCAGTCATGAGGCGAGAGAGCGGTTGTTAGACCAGGGATTTGATGAATATATCGGGAAGCCGCTGGATGCCGGTCTGATGTTTGACAAGATTGGTCATTTACTGAGTCTTGATTATGTTACTGCGTCGCCACGGCCTGAGTGGGACGAAAGGGCGCTGCTTCATAAACTCAGGGGGGCGCATCTGGAAGCATTGATTAACGCCATTGTCTCCGCTTTTGAGCAGGGTGATCTTGAGTGTCTTGAACGGGCGCTTCGTCCTTTTGAAAAGGATCCTGAGCTGGTGGACCTGGTGGGGTTTCTGCTGAAACTGACCGCGGATATGGATATTGAACGGCTGGAAAAGTTTATTGGGCAGCTGGTGGAGCATTTTGATCAACCGTCATAACCATTATTTATAAAGAATATAAATAAAAGAAAAGAAAAAGGCACCTGAATAAGTGCCCATATTCATTCCAGTGATGGTTTTCTGAATGATATGAGTGTCCTGTTGCTAGCAACCGTCCCATACATTTCTCGTTAGGGCTGGTTGCTATTTAAGCACTACGCAATAAGAGTTAACTCATTACAACGATCGGGGTATTCATGGATTTTTTAAAATCGCTATATCATTTATTAGAATATCCTTTTCTGTGGTCAGTTTGTCTATTTCCTGCTGGCGTTGTATTGCTTTATTCAGTGCTTCTAGCAGGGAGAGGAGAGCTGACTCCTGTGCTTTTTTATCGCTGTCTGAAGAGTCCTTTATAAGATTAACCTGGAGATCAATACTTTTTTTATATTCAATATATTTATCGACTGTAAGGCCTTCTTTGCTTAAATGCTTAATCGAGCATTGTTTATTATTGGCGTCATTGATTCGAGAGATGACTCTCGTATACAAATCATCTGGCGTAGGCCAGTGGTGGAAAGCCTCAAGTTTGTCTTTCACAGATCTCAGTCTCAAATTTGCATTATCAACGGGCGTTATGTGGCGAGCCTCCAGGGAGCTGGCTACCCCAAACAGTGTGGCATAGACACAGGCCCCGGCACCAACGCCCAGGACAGCGATTGGAATAGCCGCAAGGCCCATCGTCATTACAATAGGTACTGAGCATACGAATAAGAGTGCGCCACAACCTAAGGCACCACCTATGGCACCACATTTGATATGGTCGCGAATATAGTTTTTGATCTCTTGTTTGGTGATCTTATATTGTTGTAGCAGTTTCGTTCTTTTTTCTGCATTTTCTTTACAAGTGTTAAGCTGGTTTTTCAGATCATTTTTTTCTAATGGCCTGCCAGCAAATGTTGAAGCATCCTTCTTTGCCGGGAACAGAATTATGTAGTATTGGGTTTCCCTGTACTTGTGATTTCTGTGCCTTCATCATCACGATATCTCCCTATATCAGCTGTAGATGACCAGTTAATTCATGACAAATCCATCTGCTGTTAATTGGCATCTTCTTCAGACTGGTGAGGGTAATGTATCAGTGATCGAAAAGTCTTACCCTAACAGGGCTGTTAGGTATTTGAATTTAAAAGATAACTGTCATATCAATCATCTAAATTGCGGGCGGTTTTTCTGGCTCACGAGAAGAAAGTGAAGAATCCCTGTTCAGGAAAAAGCCTGGCCAGGGGTTCTGGTCGGTTCCCCGTTCAGGGAACCGACGAACAACCAATCCTTCGGCTGCTACGTTTGAGTCCGACGACGTTGCCCAAGGAATAAGAATAACAAAAGGAGCAGTGCCGGGATCCAGGTCAACTGTTTTGGCAGGCGCTCGGCAGGCACTTCCATTCGGTCAATGCGCCAGTCGAAGTCGATACCAACCTCCTGTGCCTCACTGTTGAAATCAACCATGTCAATGATCAGTTCATTGTTATCGGTTAACACGTCCAGCCCCATATGGCGGAAACGTTCATCAGCACTGCCCTGATTTCCCGCTGATAAAGCCACCATCTGGTTGATCTGTTTACCTTCCAGCGTTTCACCAGAGACCCAGAACCGGGCATCAGCCTGATCCGGTAACGCTTCTACCTGGGCGACAATGGCATTACCGGCAAAGGTTTCATAGGGTGGATACACTTTATCCCACCAGAAATCCGGACGGAACAGAGTGAGGGCAATAAGCAGCAAGCCCAGTGTTTCGTACCAGCGGTTTTTTACCAGCCAATGTCCCTGAGTGGCGGCGGCAAATACCAGCATGGCGGCGATGGCACCAAAGACGACAATGCTCAACTGCACAATGCTGTCAACGCCAATGAGCAGCAACTCTGTATTGAAGATGAACATAAACGGCAAGATAGCGGTGCGAATATCGTAGATAAAGCCTTGAATACCTGTCTTAATCGGATCAGATTGTGCAATGGCTGCAGCAGCAAAAGCAGCAAGCCCTACCGGCGGAGTATCATCAGCCAGAATACCGAAGTAGAAGACGAAGAGATGAACCGCTATTAAAGGGACGATCAGACCATGTTGTGCACCGAGCGTTACAATAACCGGTGCCATCAGTGTCGACACGACAATGTAATTCGCCGTGGTTGGCAGCCCCATACCCAGTACCAGACAGATGATGGCGGTAAACAACAGCATCAGCATAATACTGCCTGCTGAAATCCACTCGACGAATTCCGTCATTACCAGGCCAATGCCCGTCAGTGTTACTACACCCACCACGATACCCGCCGTGGCGGTGGCGACACCGATACCAATCATATTTCGGGCGCCGGTGGTCATGCCGTCGATGAGGTCATAAAAGCCAGTCATCAGGTGCGTGATGGTTTGCTCTTTTCGGAAAAGGTCAATGAGCGTTTTATGGGTGAGGGTGATAAAGACCATCACCATCGTCGCCCAGAAAGCAGACAGTCCGGGAGAGTAACGTTCAACGGTCAGACACCAGAGCAGAACCACTAACGGCAGTAAATAGTAAAGGCCGCGTTTGATGGTTGGGCCCGGTACCGGCGTTGAGCGAATTTCATCTTCAATATTAGTGATCAGGTCTGGCTGACTGGCAGCAACTTTGAGCAAAACAAGATAGCTGGCCAGAAGTGCGGCAGTGATAATCCAGAGGGCATAATCGCCCATATATTCCCGGGTCCAGCCGACGCCGTAATAAACACCGGCGCCCAGAAGACACAGTCCGGCAAAAGAACCGGTAAACGACATCAGCGCTTGTGTTTTAGTACGGGTAACGCTTCTTGGGAGTCCCTGCATTCCCGCTTTCAGTGCTTCCAGATGCACAATATAAAACAGGGCAATATAGGAAATGGCGGCGGGCAAAAGCGCATGACGTATGACGTCTATATAGGAAATACCTACATATTCAACCATCAAAAAGGCCGCGGCCCCCATAATAGGTGGCGTCAGTTGTCCATTGGTTGAGGCTGCTACTTCAATGGCGGCTGCTTTATAGGCGGGAAATCCAATCCGCTTCATCAGTGGAATGGTAAAGGTGCCGGTAGTCACCACGTTGGCAATGGAAGAGCCGGAAACCATACCACTGAGGCCAGAAGAGACCACAGCGGCTTTGGCCGGCCCGCCTTTCAGATGGCCGAGCAGTGAGAAGGCCACTTGAATGAAGTAGTTGCCGGCACCGGCTTTTTCCAGCAGCGAGCCAAATAATACAAATAGAAAAACAAAGCTGGTGGATACCCCCAGGGCGACGCCAAAAATACCCTCAGAAGTGATCCATAAGTGTGAAAGCGCTTTGTTCAGGCTGGCGCCCTTATGGGCAATGACATCCGGCATGTAAGGGCCGGCAAAGGCATACATGATAAACACCGCAGCGACGATCATAAGCGGTGGGCCCAATGCTCTGCGGGTTGCTTCCAGTAGCAGCAACATGCCGACGCCTGCGGTGACCAGGTCCATGGTAATGGGAGCACCGGCGCGCGTGGCCAGCGACTGACTGAAAATATAGAGATAAGCGGCACAGAAACTGCCCGTCAGGGCAAACAGCCAGTCGATGACAGGTACTTGATGAGACTCTTTATGAGAGATGGATTTTTTTCTGGCTGGAAAGGCAATAAAAGCCAGAAACAGGGCGAAGGCAAGATGAATAGCCCGGGCCTGACCATCATTAAAAATGCCAAATTTCAAAATATAAGGCAGTGGTGAGGCATTCCAGAGTTGAAAAAGAGACCAGCTAAGCGCCGTACCCAAAAGAACCCATTTGGCAACACCCTGAGCCTGACGGCCACCCTGCTCGGACTGGCTGACTATTTGTTCTGCGGAGTCTGGAGTTAAAGAGTCAGCTGCTTTTTTGTTATTTACTGCTTCCATATAGTACCTGTTAATAGAGAAAAACAGCAGATTCCTAATGAGGAAGCACTGTCTTTCAAATTCATATTGAAAAGTGTGGAGTTGTCGTCAGTCAGGATTCAGGCAGCATTCTAACTGGACGTTGTCCGCAGTCCGCAATTTCGGACAACGGATAACGGACTACGGACTACGGGCTCTTAGAGCAGACCCGCTTCCTGGTAGTAGCGCTTGGCGCCTTCATGAAGAGGAATGCTCAGGCCATCTGAAACCATTTCTTCTTTCTTGAGGGTCCTAAAGGCCTGATGCAGTTTTTTGAAGGTGGTGAGGTCTTCAAATACCGCTTTGGTGACCTGGTAAATAGCGTCATCACTGGCATTGGTAGACGACACGAAGGTGGCGGCAACACCGAAGGTCTGCACATCCTTGTCATTGCCCTTATACATGCCGCCGGGGATAGTCGCGGTGCGGTAATAAGGGTTGTCATCAATCAGTTTTTTCACTTTGTCGCCAGCAACGCTAACCAGTACGGTATCGCAGGAGGTGGTGGCTTCCTTGAAGGAACCGGATGGATGGCCAACGGTGTAGACAAACGCATCAATTTTATTGTCACACAGTGCCTTGGCATGTTCTGCTGCTTTCAGCTCGGACACCAGAGAGAAACTGTCGTTGTTCCAGCCATAGGCTTTCATCAGCTGCTCCATGGTTCCGCGCTGACCTGAACCGGGGTTGCCGATGTTGACCCGTTTGTCTTTCAGATCTTCAAAACGGGTGATGCCGGCATCTTTTCTGGCCAGGATGGTGAACGCTTCCGGATGAACCGAGAAAATAGCGCGCAGGTCTTTATTGGCACCCTGTTTTTCAAAGGCACTGGTACCGCGATAAGCGTGGAACTGCCAGTCGGACTGGACAATACCCATGTCCAGCTCACCGGCGCGGATAGTATTGAGGTTGTAAATGGAGCCACCGGTACTTTCTACCGAGCAGCGAATACCGTGATCCTTACGGCCTTTGTTGACCAGACGGCAAATGGCACCACCGGTTGGATAGTAGACGCCGGTGACACCACCGGTACCGATGGTGACAAACTGCTGATTGGTGGCGGCGCTGGCAGTGGAGGTCATGGCTGCAATGCCTGCCCCCAGAATGGCAAATCCCAGTTTTTTAAAAAGGGTCATTGTCAGTCCTCTTGATTTAATCTTATTTTTACCATGGAAATACGCCGCTGGTTACACCAGAAACTGGTGAGCCAGAAAGCCGTGCTTTTCGTTCATGGCTGTTATGGTTCAGTCCGGACAGTTTTTTCCTGCTGCCCGCCCTCTGACTGATGTGATCGCCTCTGTTATCAACAGATAAAAGCGAAAATTTTCCTGTCAGTCTATTACCATTTTGAGTAATAGATTGATGAAGGTGAGCGATAGTACCATGTTTGATGGTTTAATCCCTTGATTTCAGTCTATTGATTGCTGGTAACTACCTATGTTATTGCTAAGAGCCCCGTTAGAAATTGTCCGTTAATAATTCCCCCGTTTTGCGCACCTCAGAGTCACAGAGAGCACAGAGAAAAAACCTTTATTCATCCCTCTGTGTCTTTTATGCCTTTTATGCCTTTATGCCTTTATGCCTTTAGGCCCTGTGGGTCCTGTGGGTCCTTCGGGTACTGTGGTAAAAAAAGGCAAGTTATTCTGGGACAGATTCTTAGTTGTTTTGAGCGCAGCATTTCTTATATTTTTTGCCACTACCGCATGGACAGGGATCATTTCTACCCACCTGACTTGTTTTTGTCTGCGGCAGGTTCGGGTAGATAAAAAACCAGCGGCCATCCTCTTTCAAAAAGGAAGAGCGTTCATGCTGCGCTTTTTCAACACCTGATATTGATTCTTTAAACCATGCTTTGAATTCAACCACGCCCGTTTCGTCAGACGGTTTACCCGCTTCAGTTTCAATAATTTCCAGCCGTTGCCAGAGCGTGGGATGAGATTGTTGATGAAGCTTCTGTGCCCTGAGCGGAGCTTGTTGTCCGGGAATAGTGGTTGCTACCAGGTATTCGGTATTTTCCAGTGTGTAGGCGGTATACCGGGAACGCATTAAGGTTTCTGCAGTGGGGGCAGGGGTTCCTTCGAGAAATACACTGCAGCATTCAGCAAAGGGTTTTCCTGAGCAGCAGGGACAGTTTGATGGTTGATTGCGCATGTTTATTACCGAAAGGATCCATTTTGTAAGGAAAGAATTGTCAGGAAAGTTAAATTCTAAGCCACTATTTCAAAAGAGCCCCAGAAGCTATAAAAATAAACCATATTATTTGATCTGCATCAATTTACTAGAGGTGGAAATGTATTTACCCTCCTCCGCATAAGTAAGTCTACCTATATGATATTTATGAAAATTAAAACGGACGAAATTGATGATCTGCTGTATTGGACTCTTCAGCAGAGCTGGCCTGTAGAGCAGCATCTGGTTGACTTTGCCTCTCGGAAAGTTGGCTTTGTCAATAATGAAGGGAGCTGTGGTGTACGCTATCCCGGCTCGGGGGGCTGTCCCAGAATACTGCCGGGACAGGTGGCTGTTCATCATTGGCGTCAGGGAGAGTTTCTGGCGGTGAGTGAAGTCGCTTATTTAAATGTTATGACACAATTTTTGAGAGACCGTGGTGAAGATGACCTGGCCAATTCGCTGCCGGTTCCGGAGTCCCGCCGTCGGGAACGTCTGGTGCTGGACCTGGCGGGTGCTGGAACTGTTTCCATACTGGTATCCTACCTGAAAAAACAGCTGGGACTGTTGCATAGTGAAATGGGGATGGCAGGGATAAAACAGGCCATGATGGATGACCGCCTTTCCAATATGCCCAGGTATTTGATGATAGAAGGATTTGGGTTTGTTGAGGGATTCCTGCCTGCAACCTGTAAGGAGTTGCAGGATATTATTTCCTGTTACCGGAATGCTTTTCCTGATCGTGTTCTGACCCTGTGTGAGGATAGTCCTTCTGGTGAAGGTCAAAGTCGTCGTTGAATTGTTCTGAGCGGGGCTGAGGCACTTTAAAAACTGTTATGGGTAGCTGGTTTACCACCCATAACAGGGTTGTCGTTTAAAGGTTATCGCAGGCCAGTCCAGTACATGGTTCCATTGAAATTGAAAGGTAACGCAGGTTGGGTCGAGCGGATTCGAGCCCCCAACAAACGATCTGCGATCATCGGTAAAATTGTTGGGGCTCACTCCGTTCAACCCAACCTACCTCTCAAACGTATTGACACCATGTGCTAGCCACTCATGGCCATGGCTTTACGAATGCCTGCTTCATAGGATTCATGGACCTGACCAAAAAGCGTTAACTGTCGTTCAGCAATATCCCGGGGGATGGTGACCAGCTCACTGGCAATACGCTGGTACATCCGCTGATGCTCATCCTCGCTGAGCAGGTTATAGAGCGCCTGCACCTGGGAAAAGTAGTCATCATCCTGCCGATGGTTCCAGTGGTCATCGGCACCCTCCAGAGCCAGTGGTGGTTCGCCGGTTTCCGGTGATTCCTGAAACTGGCCAAAGCTGTTTGGCTCATAGGTAATGCTGTCGCCACTGTTGCTGTCCACTCGCATGGCACCATCTCTGTGGTAATTGTGGAATGGGCATTTGGCGGCGTTCACCGGAATCTGGTGATGGTTGACGCCGAGCCGGTAACGGTGGGCATCGCCATAGGAGAACAGGCGGCCCTGCAGCATTTTATCCGGTGAGAAGCTGATGCCGGGCACCACGCTGGCCGGGTTCATGGCCACCTGTTCTACCTCGTTAAAATAGTTGTCCGGATTGCGGTTCAGCTCGAAGTGGCCAACATCTATCAGTGGCGCGTCTTTATGGCGCCACACCTTGGTCAGGTCAAAGGGGTTGTAGGGCAGCTTTGTTGCCTGGTCTTCTGACAGCACCTGTATCTGCAGGGTCCAGCGGGGATGTTCGCCTCGCTCAATAGCGTTAAACAGATCCCGCTGGGAGGATTCCCGATCCATGCCCATCAGTTTCATGGCGTCGTCGTCCATCATATTTTCAATGCCCTGTTCACAGCGGAAGTGAAACTTCACCCAGTGTCGTTCATTGTTTTTATTAATCAGACTGAAGGTGTGGCTGCCAAAACCGTGCATATGGCGGTAGGAGTGGGGCAGTCCCCGATCACTGTAATCAATGGTGAGCTGGTGCAGGGCTTCGGGAAGATGAGAGAAGAAATCCCATTTATGGATATTACTGCGCATATTGGTCCGGGGGTCCCGTTTAACCACATGGTTAAGGTCAGGGAATTTCAGTGGGTCCCGCAGATAGAACACCGGGGTGTTGTTGCCCACCAGGTCCCAGTTGCCCTCTTCGGTGTAATACTTCATGGCAAAGCCCCGGATATCCCGCTCGGCATCCGCAGCACCTCGCTCTCCGGCTACGGTGGAGAAGCGGATAAACAGGGGGGTTTCCTTGCCCACTGTCGAGAAGAGGGCGGCTTTGGTGTAGTTCGTTATATCGTGGGTAACGGTAAAGGTGCCGTAGGCGCCGGAGCCCTTGGCATGCATTCGCCTTTCCGGGATCACTTCCCGGGCAAAGTGGGCGAGTTTCTCCAGGTACCACACATCCTCCAGCATTATCGGTCCCCGAGGACCGGCGGTTTTGACATTGTTGTTGTCGGCAACCGGGGATCCTGATGCAGAAGTCAGGCGACGTTTGGACATACTGGTATCCTCATGACCAGAAACAGAAAGTGCAGCTTGTGACGAATGTTCAAACTGCAGTCATAAGGTATAAGTGGTGATGGGCAAACCTGCAAAGTGCGTAAGGAGCTGTCCTTTAATAACTTTCCCGTTTCAACGAACGCTGCCCGCCGCCCGCCGCCCGCTACCCGAAAAAGCCGGGTCCGCTTGTGCTTTTGCGGGCAACGGGTAGCGAGCAACGGCCTTAACATGTCGCCGTCAAATGCGGAACTTATTTCAGGACAGTTCCTAAAGTGGTTGTGATGTTGTTTGAATCACAAAAACACGAAAGAACAAAGTATTTAATAGCTTTTTAGTAACGGGATTTGCTTATTTAGCATTAAAACCGGGCAGGTCAAACCCGTAACGATTATTTGTGCAGTAAACTAATCTGGTCATTGTTCAAGATGGGGTGTATCCGATGAAAGCAAAAATGATCTGCGCTGTAGTTACCGCCTTTATTCTTACGGGCTGTGATAAACCGAAAGAAGAACCGCCGGTTGAAAATAAAACGGCCGAGGCTATCTGCAATACAAAGGAAAGTATGCCAGGTGGATGGACCCGGTCTGAAGTAACACCAGAAGTTCAAAAAGCCATGGATCTGGTTCTCAAGGGGATGAAAAAGCCGGCAAAGCTGAAAAAAATTATTTCGGTACATTCCCAGGTGGTTAGCGGTGTTAATTACGCGCTGGAGTACCAGCTGGAAAATGGCACTGTGTGGAGTGCTATTGTGTACCGGAATCTGAATGGACAGTACAGCATTACCCAGACGGCAATAGCAGGTCTGTTTTGCGACCATTAACTATTCTTGGGTCAATTTTTTTCAGCCACCTGATTACCGATGTTTTGCGACAGCATCCGAATTATGGAATGATGCCCTCAAGAATAATAACTACCAGATGCTGTTGAGGTTACCCATGCCTGATCAATCCCGTGTGCTCTGTGAAGTAAGGGAGCACATTGCCTATGTCACCATGAACCGCCCTGAGAAACATAATGGCCTTGATCTGGCCATGTTCCATGAAATGATTGCTACCGCAAAAAAGATTCGCAGGGATCG
>NZ_JAVRMB020000117.1:0-8133 GCF_031844845.1 Endozoicomonas sp. | reverse complement strand
CTGACAAGAAAGCTCAGCACAAGTCTCTGGACGTGGTTCTTGAGTCTGGCGAAAACCTGGAAGAAACCATTCAGCTGCGTGAAGAGGTTATGGAGCAGATCCGTGCCCTGATGCAGATGAAGGTAATGGCTGCCAAGTATGGCTGCGATATCAGTAAGCCAGCCGCAACTGCGCAGGAAGCTATTCAGTGGACTTACTTTGGTTATCTGGCTGCGGTTAAGTCTCAGAATGGTGCTGCCATGTCTCTGGGCCGTACCGCTACCTTCATGGATATTTATATCCAGCGGGATATCGATGCCGGCAAGATGACCGAAGTTGATGCTCAGGAAATGATCGACCACTTCGTTATGAAGCTGCGTATGGTTCGCTTCCTGCGTACGCCTGAATACGATCAGCTGTTCTCTGGTGATCCAATCTGGGCCACTGAGTCTATTGGTGGTATGGGTCTTGATGGTCGTACACTGGTGACCAAAAATGCGTTCCGTTTCCTGAACACCATGTACACCATGGGGCCGTCACCAGAGCCAAACATTACTGTGCTGTGGTCTGAAAAGCTGCCTGTAGGCTTTAAGGAATATTGCGCCAAAGTATCCATTGATAGCAGCTCCATCCAGTACGAAAATGATGATCTGATGCGTCCGGATATGGACAGCGATGATTACGCTATCGCCTGCTGTGTGTCGCCTATGGTGGTTGGCAAACAGATGCAGTTCTTTGGTGCCCGTGCCAACCTGGGTAAAACCCTGCTGTACGCCATCAATGGTGGTGTTGATGAGAAGCTGAAGATTCAGATCGGTCCGAAGAGCGATAAAATCGCTACTGAGTACCTGGATTACGACGACGTCTACGCTCGTTTTGATACGCTTATGGACTGGTTGGCAACTCAGTATGTCACTGCCCTGAACTGTATCCACTACATGCACGACAAGTACTCTTATGAAGCCGCTCAGCTGGCACTGCATGATCGTGATGTGGTCCGTACCATGGCGTGCGGTATCGCGGGTCTGTCGGTTGCTGCTGACTCTCTGTCTGCGATCAAGTACGCAAAAGTGAAGCCGGTTCGCGATGAAGATGGTGTTTCCATCGACTTCGAAATCGAAGGGGATTATCCAAAGTTTGGTAACAACGAAGAGCGTGTCGATGCCATTGCCTGTGAGCTGGTAGAGACCTTCATGAAGAAGGTGTCTTCGCACAGAATGTATCGTAATGCGATTCCTACCCAGTCAGTTCTGACCATCACCTCTAACGTGGTTTATGGTAAGAAAACGGGTACAACGCCAGACGGTCGTCGTGCAGGTCAGCCATTCGGCCCGGGTGCCAACCCAATGCATGGTCGTGACACCAGTGGTGCGGTTGCTTCCCTGAGTTCTGTTGCCAAGCTGCCATTTGCCTACGCGAAGGATGGTATTTCCTACACCTTCTCTATCGTGCCAAAGGCGCTGGGTAAGGATGAGGAAGGCCGTTGCAAGAATCTGGTTGGCCTGATGGACGGTTACTTTCACCATGAAAGTGGTCATGAAGGTGGTCAGCATCTGAACGTGAACGTCATGAACCGTGAAATGCTGGAAGATGCCATGGAAAATCCTGAGAAGTATCCTTCTCTGACCATCCGTGTTTCTGGCTATGCGGTACGCTTCAACTCTCTGACACCAGAGCAGCAGCGTGACGTTATTACCCGTACTTTCACTGGCTCTTTATAATTCTTTATAAAAGAGTCTGCTGAATAAAAAAGGCCAGCTCTGCTGGCCTTTTTTGCATTTTTGGTTTTATTAAGGGGTTTGATGATGTCTCTTGGTCGTGTCCACTCCATGGACTCATTTGGCACGGTAGATGGGCCGGGCATTCGATACGTGGTATTTATGCAGGGCTGCCATATGCGCTGCCGTTACTGTCATAACCGGGATACCTGGGATCTGCGTGATGGTGGTGAAGTACTGAACCATGAGGAAGTGCTGGAAAAGATTCTTAAGGTTAAGAACTTTCTGACCGGTGGGGTAACGGTGACCGGTGGGGAACCTCTTCTTCAGGCTGAATTCGTTGCCGATCTTTTCAAGGCACTAAAAGAGCATGGTATTCATACCTGTCTTGATACCAATGGTTTTGCCAAACACATTACGCCGGATATTGAGCGTCTGTTGTCATATACCGACCTGGTGCTGCTGGATATCAAGCACATGGATGAGGAAATGCATCATAAGCTCACCCATGTCACGGGAAAATATACCCGTAATTTTGCCATGTATCTGCAAGAGCTGAAAAAGCCAACCTGGGTACGCTATGTGGTGGTTGATGGCTACACGGTTGATCCATTGTATGCGGCTATGCTGGCGGATATGGTGGAGAAGATGGACTGTGTTGAAAAGGTAGAAATTCTGCCTTATCACAGTCTGGGTGTTCATAAGTGGGATGTATTTAAGGAAACCTACGAGCTGGAGGCGGTCCGACCGCCATCAACGGAGCAGCTGGATGCCATCAAGGCAGAGTTTGACCAGCGGGGGATTTCTGCTGCTTATTGATGAGATTTTTCACCACAAAGGGTCGGTGAATGGTAAGTTCTCAAAAACTGCTGGCAACACCACACGACAGATGACGTGAAGACCCTTCAGTCAGGTTACTCAATCTCGGAAATAACCCATCGCCCATTAGTCGGCTTTTCAGATAATCCCAAAAAGAGAGACCATACAGGCGACACGTTTTCTTCAGGCTGGCAAAAGTGTCGCGACTTTGCCGCCCTGCATCGCTTCGCTGATTTTACGGCGTTTAACGTGTACCCGTATTTGGCTTTCGCTGAGGTTGTTGTGTAATGGCAGACTTGGATCATTCAGGACTTCTAATAGCTCTTTTTCAATCTTGGCCAGCCCTTCCAGGGCATCTTGTATGGGCTTACAGCCTGTATCTGTGCGAACCAGTGCATGGAAATCAGCCATGATCTGTTCGGATTTCTCTTCGGAAGGTGCTGCTTTAAACGCCTTCAGGTCACGATAGATCGCCCAAAACCATGTACGACACCAGAACTGAGCCTGGACCTGCTGTTCAGTAACAGGAATCACTTTGTACAGAGGCCGTTCCGCATGGAACCAGCACTGTGCGTGATTAAAAATATTAAACTGGGGCGCACCATCACTGAAGATGGTCATATTGTGGCTAAACCCATGATGAATCAGGCTCGCATAAATCAGCGCCTCACTGGCTTGCCGACGATTGTTGGGCCTGTTAGCCCCTGGTCATCCATAAACGCTTCCCAGGCTTCCTTACTAATGAAGGTAATACCCATATAACGACGCAAGACCTTTTGCCCTTCTCGTAGCTAAAAAGTTCGGATATTTGTGTTCTTTCAGGTAGACCAGTGCATCTTCCGTTATCGTGTAAGTCCGGTAAGGACGATGCAGTAAATCTAAAAAATTAACCCGACTTTTACTGTGAGTGCTGCCATACCAGGCAAACAGTTCATTGCCAATGTAAGTGCAGTACCCGTTTTGCCCCCTGATGTCTTGCACCGGTGTCGTCTGTTTGAAGATAACGAGAGCAGCGAATACCAGTAGCCAGTATTTCATCCTTTTCAGCATGAAACTCTTCATGGTCATGGATGACCAGATTGTTCACCTCTCCTGCAGAAATGGAGATACCGATATCCCACAGCAATTCCTTTATTTGGGGTTGGGTTACTCCGGAGCCAAAATACTGATGGAGAATCAGGCATTGCAGTACGGGGGCCGAAGTGATGACCGTGCAGCGCTTCCGGAGGATGGGCAGTGATCGTTTTGCCATCAGGTGTAATCCATTGCTCCAGTTTATAGCGGAGACTAATCGCTTTAAATAATACATTCCTGAATGTAACAAGGCACATGTCCATTGCGGGTAGAGCCTGGCGGTGGTTCCTCTGCCGGAACGGTTACAACGAATTCGTCGTCAACGGGTGGTTTATGTGGTTTTTCCCGTTTATTCCGGGTGTTCTCGTTGGGTTTCCCTGTCTCTGACTTTTCATTACCCGGGTCATCACTCGGGTCATCATCTTCAGGGTTATCAGCAGCAGCTTGCAACGGTGTACGACCATTCCCATCACGCATGTTCAATAAATTACTCAGGTCCGGATCGCCATCTTTTCTAACGGTCAGAGACCTGGCTGGCCTCAATGGCATTGGTGGCATTGGTGGCATTGGTGGCATTGGTAATGGTATCGATCATTGCAGGGATGCCCCTGTCAGTCGCTAACATTATCGGTGTATCGCCAGTAGTGGGGCGGTTGTAACTCAGGTTGCATCCGCGGGCTATCAGTGCTTTGACGACATTAATATTATTTCTGATGATTGCTATATCCAATGGCGTTACGACATCCCCATCCTCTTGGAAGCCCTTGTTCAGGTTGACATCCTCGTTGTTTATCAGGGTCAAGGCGAAATCGGTCATGTTGCGGTTAATTGCCACAAACAACGGCGTTCCACATGCGCAACCTGTTCCTTCAGCCTCCCTGTTCAGTAGGTAGACCCGATTCTCCTTGCTTTTATGTTTTGTGATGGTTGTGATCAGGAATCGAAGGCCTTCTGTGTCGCCCAAATAGGCTAGATCGGTAACAAGCGTGTTGCCGTTGTGAGCGATAATATCCAGGCAGTTCGCATTGATGCCTATCAGTACCTGAATGAGATCGGGATTCTTATTTTTGATTGCTGCACGAACACAGTTATCGTCGTTTTGATTGGCCTGATTCATTTTGGCACCATCGTTAATCAGGGCGAAGAAGATATCCGTATGATTTTCCTGGGCTGCAGACAATAACGGCGAACGACCATAGCCATCCAATCTATTCACTACACTGGCTAGAGTCTGCGGGTCTCCGGTGGACTTGATGGCCCCTATCAGAGCATCGAAGAGCTTAAAACCACCGTGTTTGATTGCCTTAGTCATCGGCGTTTGGGCGCTATAACTCTGATAATCCGGGTCGGCGCCGCCAACTATTAGTGCATTGATGCTTTCGGCATGACGCTCAGTAATTGCACGATCTAAAGGGCACTCGCCGCTTTTATTGATATTATTCGGATCGGCACCCATGTTGATCAGAACGCTGATAATTTTGAAATTGTTGTAATGGGCTGCCGCTATCAACGGCGTAATATGATGGTCAGCTTGGCTATTCACTATATTGGTCAGAGTCGTGCGGTTGATCGACCTGGAATCCTGGCCTCCCCTGGCCATGATGGCTTTTCTCAGCGTCTCAAGAAGTCTGGTGCCCCTGGAATCAGGCAGCTTGGCCAGCCTGATTACCGGCGTGTAGTTCTGTCTATCCAGATAATCCGGGTTGGCACCGCCAACTATCAGTGCATAGAGGCTGGCGCAATTACCGGTATCAATTGCCACATCTAAAGCACGCTTGCCATTTCTACCGATCGTATCCGGATTGACACCTTTACTGATCAGGATGCCGATAATTTCGGAACAACAGTAATAGGCTGCCAATGACAGCAGCGTAAAACCGGAGTAATAAAACTGATTCGCGTTGGTAACATCAGCGGTTTGGGCCATCGTGACATTATTTTTCCTGAGAAGCCTATCTACGATCGAGAATGAGTGATTTCTATTGCGCGTGCCTTGCTGATAGGCTCCTGCTTCTATCAGGATAGAAGCAAAAGCCGTATTGTCGCCAGCGTACTGCAACGGTGTACAATCCGATTGATCGCACATATTCACTATTTCAGACATTTTCGTTAAGTACCCGCCCTTAGCCCCAAGCCTTGCCCCATATGAATTGCGTTCTTTAAAACTGCCCACAGTATTGATAGTAGAAACCCCACTCAAATCTGAAAATCGTGCTTGTTTAGTTGGTGTAGGGGCGTCAGAAATTACTTCTCCACTATTAGGTTGAGCAGAGCCCATTTGCTGTGTCATATCTGCAATGGTTTCCTGAAGAGCCTTGAAAAACGCCACTTTGTTCTGCTTGATTATCAGAGTCAGCAACGTGTTGCCTGATTTATCGATATACTTCAGGTGAGCACCGCGAGTTATCAATAGCTTGAAGGCTTCGATATTGTTGCTTTTGATTGCGGTCGTAAGAGGTCTCTCGTCGTCAAACTCCAGATTCAGATCAGGATGGTAATCAACCAGGGTTCGGACTGTTTCGTTACAATTATTCTGGATTGCAAGTTGAAACAGTTTGCTTGTATCCTTCTTATCCTTAAAATAATCGCTCAGATGTTTGTCAGCATCATCCAAGGCATTGATGGCTGTTATCAGGATATCAAGGCTATTGATCGCCTCGATCTTAATTGCCAGGCGCACAGATTTGAAGAGACTTTGAGTCGTTATAATAACCGGGCTGGTATGCTTATAGAACAGAGTTTTGACAACGTCGGATCTGCGCGATCTGATTGCACACATTAGAGCCTTATCTGTCTGGTCATTCATCTCTTCGAGCAGAACTTTGATAGCCAGCTTGCGGTCATTTTCCACTGCAGTGTGCAAAAGCGGGTCAGCTTTATATGAAAAATATATTCTCGAGCAATGACCCTTGACGATTGCTGTGGCGTCTTTCAGGTCATTAATCTCGCCTTCATTGATATCCTGAAGACGTAACAGTTTGTCAAACTTCTCATATGCGGCTTCCTGTTTTTGATGATCAATAGAATTTGCAATAATATTCATAGTTTCTTGCGTCGACAGAAGATAGTCTGCACAGCGTTTGGATGTATTGAATGTCTTAAGGTCAAGCTCGACGTTTTCAGGTACACCTTGTTTACGATAAATGTCCACACCCTGATAAAAAACATTCAAGCCCTTGTTAAAAGTATCAAGGCTCTTACTCATCATACTGGTCAGGCTTACTGACGGATGCGCTATTTCTGTGGGTATATTCAATTCTTTTTCGGTAGTTTTGCTTTGAACTCTGATGAAAGGTGCCCTTGTCTTTTTATTTCTTTCGGGGGGATCAGCTTGCGTAGGGGGGGCAGATAAACAACTATCATCAACAGAGCCGTCGTTCTCCCGCTCTTTCTCCGGTGAAATAGCGCATTCATTGCTGAGACTGGCTTCGGAATAAACCTTGTGAGCCAGGTCTCGGCAAGTTCTGGCTGCCTTGAAGTAATCTAAGACGACAGGCATTTTTTCTTGTAACGCGCACATACGCGAGCTCTGATCCTCACCAAAGTCCAGACTCTGATTAAAAAAAGTAATCCCCTCATTCATGAGGTCTATGGCTTTTTCCCGGGGGGGGGCGGTTTCTCTGGAAGTATTGATTTTTCGCGTGTGCACCGGCTGAGGATTATCAAATGTGCGCTCCCCGCTCTGCGGTTCCTGCCCTGGCCGTGGAATAGCGCATGCCTCCGGGTTTTCATTCGTTCTATCTGATGATGTTGTTGGCTTGGCAATTAACCTTCCAAGGTTCGATATCACTGAATCTGTTTCATCAGGACAGAGCTTCGTGCTTCCGTTGGGGGCTGCCCCATCTGACACTGTGCTTTTTTTCAGTCCTGAATTTTGTATTGATGTTGAAAAATTATCCATAAATGGTTCCGTCGCAGACGCAGAGGTTATTTAAGTAGGTGGTAGTTTGCTGTCAAATATTTTGACTACTGGATAAGGAATAAGTTCCAACTCTTTTATAATAAAACATCACCAGTCGATAGTATTCTCGAATTTTCTTGTGATAAATATTGAAATGCAAACCACTACCAAATTTTTAAGAAGTAGCGATCATGCGTCTACACCTTGGTATCAATGGTGATGACCGGTTTACCAAATAAAACTAAACGTTTGTACAGTCAATTTATACGAAAGCAAACTTCCACCTACTTAACAGTCACCTAAATTCAGCAGTTGGAAACTGAATGGGTGCTGTAGCCCTTGATTGATAAGGGTTAGTAGGTTTTGATGTTTCACCCAATGGGTGAGCGCCATAAACTACCGCAGCGTGACTCCTGCAAGGGTTTCCACGGTTTTATGAAGTCAACTGCTGAATGTATGGTTTAAGTAATCAGACCGTTTTTCGAGAAAAAGGTTCAATCCTTTTGCGCTCAGGGGGATCCTGATGTTTTCCCAGTAATAAAGAACGGTAGTCGCTTCGGTTGAGCCATTGGTAGCGGGAGGATGAGTTTTATTATTGACCTTTCGATCGAAAATATTCGATTACAAATGGTAAGGTGCTTA
>NZ_JAVRMB020000116.1:0-9768 GCF_031844845.1 Endozoicomonas sp. | reverse complement strand
GTTAGACATTGTCCTGCCGATTTATCTCGGCGCACTGGATGTCCTGTTCTTGTCTGTTCTTGTCCCATACCGGAGGGCATCAGAGTCGTCGCTACCATCACCGCCAACAATGGCAATGGCACCAGTCAGGCAACGCTCCGTGATGGTTCGGTTATTACCGTCAAGGGTGAGTCTGTGGGCATTGGTAAGGAATAGGAGAAGGAATAGGACATCCATAAATTTACTAATCATATGAATTGAACCAACGTTTTACTGAAGCTTTCACCCTTGATTTGTGGATGTCCTGTTTATGACAAGAACACCGACCGTTCAGGGACTTCAGCCATAACAATAATCCGATTAGCACATTATCAAGGAATAGGACATCCATAAATTTACTAATGGAAGGAATAGAAGGAATAGAAGGAATAGAGAAGGAATAGGACATCCATAAATTTACTAATCATATGAATTGAACCAACGTTTTACTGAAGCTTTCACCCTTGATTTGTGGATGTCCTGTTTATAGACAAGAACACCGACCGTTCAGGGACTTCAGCCATAACAATAATCCGATTAGCACATTATGAATCAATGCTAATCGCGCCCATGTGAAAAGAATGTCATTTCCCGAATCATCAAATAACAGCAGGGCAGGAAAAACAGTACAGCGGGGACCGTTAATAAAAGGCCAAGCAAGAACAGAGCAAGAACAGGACATCCATAAAAGTATCCACAAGAACAGGACATCCATAAAAGTATCCATACTATTTTCGTGGATAAATTTATGGATGTCCTGTTCTTGTTGACAGAGAGGTTGTAACTTTCGCAGTCATATATATATGTAATAAGAAAGCACTCAAATAGTCATAATACTGCCTCAAAAGTGTCATAACCCTACCCTATGATTTGGAAGTCAACCATAACTTCTTAAGGGATAGGAACCATGAGAGCACTTATCAATCGTTTATTAATACGATCTTCTGCTCTGACAGCTGTTCTGATTTCAACTTTTGCCACCAGCACTCTGGCAAAAACCATTGATATTGAAACACTGACCCGTGCAGCACAGAAAGAAGGTGTCGTATACAGTGTTGGCATGCCCGACAGCTGGGCAAACTGGAAAGGTACTTGGGCAGACCTGAAAAACGACTACGGTCTTTCTCATCAGGATACCGATATGAGTTCCGCGCAGGAAATTGCCAAATTCGCTGCTGAAAAGCATAACGCCACTGCGGACATTGGTGACATCGGCTTTGCCTTTGCCCGTGTTGCGGTGCAAAAAGGTGTAACACAGCCTTATAAGCCCACTACCTGGGATGAGATTCCTGAATGGGCAAAAGATAAAGACGGTCACTGGGTTCTGGGTTATACCGGCACGATTGCTTTTATCTCCAATAACCGTCTGGTAGACGATGCACCAGAAAGCTGGCAAGACCTTCTGACCGGCGATTATAAAGTTACTGTGGGTGATGTAGGTGTTGCTGCTCAGGCAAACAATGCAGTACTGGCGGCTGCCTATGCCAATGGTGGTGACGAGACCAACCTGAAACCTGCTTTAGAGTTTTTCGCCAAACTGGCGAAGCAAGGCCGGTTGTCGTTTACAGACCCGAACATTGCCAACCTGGAAAAAGGCGAAGTTGAAGTGGCTATTATGTGGGACTTCAATGCTTTGAATTATCGTGACCAGATTGATCGTAATCGCTTTACTGTCAACATTCCTCATGATGGCTCCGTAGTATCCGGTTACACGAGCATTATCAACAAGTACGCTAAAAACCCTTACGCAGCCAAACTGGCTCGTGAATACATCTTAAGCGACCGTGGTCAGATTAATCTGGCAGAAGGTTATGCCCGTCCAATCCGTACTAATGTTGAATTGCCTCAGACTATTAAGGAAAAACTCCTGCCAGATGAGCAATATCGCAACGCACGTCCATTAACTGATTTTAATGCTTGGGAGAAAAGCTCCCGCAAACTGCCTCGCCAATGGCAGGAAAATGTGCTGATGCACCAGCAGTGAGAGATGTCGATGAACCCTAAGGTCATTTTCGTTGTATTGGATGGACTTAATTATTCAGTAGCCCGTGATTGCATGGGCTACCTGAATGGACTGGTGGAACAAAAAACCGCCAGCCTTTATGCCCTGCAATGTGAGCTTCCTTCCATGTCTCGTCCGTTGTACGAATGCCTGCTGACCGGTATCCGCCCGATAGAGAGCGGTATCGTCAATAATCATATTGTACGTCTATCCCATCATGACTCTGTATTCAGCCTTGCCGTTAAGCAGGGCAGAACCACTGCAGCAGCAGCCTACCACTGGATGAGTGAACTTTATAATCGGGCACCATACAACGCAGTCCGTGATCGGTTTACCAGTGATACGGCGCTGAATATCCAGCATGGCTGCTTTTATCACTGGGATCATTACCCTGATGAAGCACTGTTTCTGGACGCAGAACATTTGCGCCTAACCCATCTGCCCGATTTTCTGTTGATACACCCGATGAATATCGACGACATTGGACACAAGTATGGTCTGGATTCTTACCAGTACCGCAACAGTGCCCGTCAGGCGGATATCTGCCTGTCGAATTATGTCGGTTCATGGCTCAATGATGGTTATCAGATCATGATCACCAGTGACCATGGCATGAATCGTGACTTTTCCCATGGTGGCTCTCTGCCTGAAGAGCGTGAAGTGCCACTGTTTGTGATTGGTGATGGTTTCAGTCATCAACCCTGTGAGATTCAGCAAACGCAGATTTGTGGCTCCATTTGTCAACTGATGCAGCTGAGTCATGATAAACCCTACATCCGGGAATTACTGGCACTATGAGTCTTTCGCTGTTGAGTGCTGCTGAGCAGATCCTGCCTGTGAATCTGTCCCAGCGATTCAGACAAATTAAACCTGTCGTCTGGTTGGTGCCCTTCGCACTGTTTTTTTACTGGTTTCAGTTATCCCCCATGATCTGGGTATTTGTGAATAGCTTTATTTACGAAGGTGAGTGGGCACTGGAAAACTACCGGGAAATTCTGGGCTCAGGCTTCATGTTACAGGGCTTCCGTAACAGCCTCTGGCTCTCATTCTGGTCCAGTGTGGGAGGTTTATTGATTGCCACCCTGCTGGTGTCATCACTCCGGCGAGTAAATTCAAAACTTCGTGATGGCGTTATTGCGTTTACCAATATGAGCACTAACTTCGCCGGTGTACCGCTGGCTTTTGCTTTCATCATTATTCTTGGGATAAACGGCGCTTTTACACTATTGCTGAAACAGTATGGCCTGATTGGTGAGTTCAACCTGTATGGACAGTGGGGGCTGTTGGTCATGTACATCTATTTTCAGATTCCACTGGCGGTTCTGCTGCTCTATCCGGCCTTTGATGCGTTGCAGGATGACTGGCAATCGGCAGCGGCCCTGCTGGGTGCCAATACCCGACAGTACTGGCTGAAAATTGCTTTGCCTGTGTTGTCTCCAGCCTTGCTTGGCAGCTTTATTATTCTGGTTGCCAATGCCATTGGCGCCTATGCCAGCGTTTATGCGTTGACCTCAGGTAACTACAACGTGATTACTGTTCGGATTGCCAGCCTGGTGTCGGGTGACCTGTTTCTTGAGCCCAATCTGGCGGCAGCTATTTCTATGATTCTGATGTTGATTCTTGCTGTCATCACAATCATTAATCAGCGACTGATTGCTAAAAGCTACGTAGGAAGAAAAAACAATGTCGGCCGTTAATCTTTCCTACCATAAATTCATCGTTTATCTGATAACCGGCCTGTTGCTGATCCCAATACTGGCAATGTTACTCTACTCTATATCCTCAAGCTGGGGAGCCACCATTCTCCCGGATGGTCTGACATTAAACTGGTATTGGAAACTGTTGACAGATACACGCTTTCTGGCGGCTTTTGGCCGTTCACTGCTGATCTCTACTGCGGCACTGGCGCTGAGTGTAGCGCTGATTCTGCCGGCTATTTTCGTAGTGTTTTATTACTTCCCGAAACTTGATCGACTGATGAATCTCCTCATTATGTTACCCTTTGCTGTACCGCCGGTGGTGTCGTCTGTTGGTTTGCTTCAACTCTATTCCGACAGCGCTGTTCCTCTGATCGGTACGCCATGGATTTTGTTGGGCACCTATTTCACCATTGCATTGCCGTTTATGTACCGAACGCTGGCAACCGGTTTATCCACCATTCATTTGCACGACTTGATGGATGCAGCTCATCTTCTGGGTGCCAGTACAACCAAAGCATTCCTGATGATTATTCTGCCTAATTTGAAAAAAGGGCTGATGACATCTGTTTTCCTCTGCTTCTCGTTTCTTCTGGGTGAATTTGTATTCTCCAATATGCTCGTAGGCGCCCGCTTCGAAACATTGCAGATCTATCTCTACAACATGCGACAGACCAGTGGACATTTCACATCCGCCCTGGTCATGACCTATTTACTGTTTATTTTCTTGCTGACCTGGCTCGCGAGCCGACTTGGTTTCAATCAGTCAGGAGTTAAATCATGAGTTATGTATTAGCCAGTCAGTTAACCAAGCGCTTTGGTGACAATACGGTTTTTGAAAAAATCAATTTCTCTATTGAGAAAGGTGAGTTTATTACCCTGTTAGGCCCCAGTGGCTGTGGCAAGTCCACACTGCTACGCAGTCTTGCCGGCCTGAACCCAATCGATGGTGGAGAGATTCATATAGAGAATGAAGATTTAACCCATACTCTACCCAGAGATCGAGGCATCGGTATGGTGTTTCAGTCTTACGCCCTGTTTCCCAATATGACGGTTGCAGAAAACATCGCTTTCGGTCTGAAAATGAAAAAACTGTCGTCTGTTTTTATTCAGAGCGAAGTTGAGCGGGTAATAGAACTGGTAGAGCTTGGTGGCAAAGAGCAGCAGTACCCTGATCAACTATCCGGGGGACAGCGCCAGAGGGTGGCTCTGGCCCGGGCTTTGGTAGTGAAACCACGGATTCTGTTACTGGATGAACCCTTATCGGCTCTGGATGCCAAGATCCGTAAACGCCTGCGCCAACAGATTCGAAGTATTCAGAAGGAACTGAATTTAACGACCATTTTTGTTACCCACGATCAGGAAGAGGCGATGATTATGTCCGATCGTATTTTCCTGATGAATCAAGGTGAAATTGTCCAAAAAGGGACACCGGAAGAGATCTACACCCAACCAGCCAATGAGTTTGTGGCCGGTTTTATGGGGCATTACAATCTGGTTGAATCCCACAAGGCGAAACAGTTATTTAATATACACACGGATAACAAAGTCGCGATTCGCCCGGAGTCAATTTATGTCAGGGAAGCTGGCCGACACTATGGAAGCCATATCTCAGCGCCACAGATCGGCATCATTAAAGAGCATCAGGTTCTGGGTAATGTGATTCGCTATCGGGTAGCTATAGACGACTGCGATTTAACTGTTGATCTTCTTAATCGTTCTTCAGAGCGTTTGCTAGCTGCGGGTCAGTCTCTTGAACTACTGTTTAACCTCAATGAAATTCAGCCGGTCAGTGCCTGATATGTCAAAGCCGTTGTATGTATTTGACCTGGATCACACATTAATTGGCAGTGACTGCATGATGGAGTGGCATAAATTTCTGGTCGAGAAGGGCGTTGTATCCGATCCGAATTTTCTGGCAGAAGAGCGCCACCTGATGAGCCTGTACGGGAAAGGCAAGCTCAATATGGAGAGCTATCTGGCTTTCTCTCTGACTCCATTGAAAAGTATCAACAAGGCGGATATTCATGCTCTGGTCAGTGAGTGTGTGGAAACCCGTATCCTGACTACACACTACTTGGAAGCCAGAAAGTTACTTACTCATTTAAATCAGGGAAATCATCAGTTACTGATGATTTCCGCATCGGTAACCTTTCTAGTAGAACCCATTGGTCAGCGACTCGGTATACAGCAGTCACTGGGGATTAATTTACTGGAAGACAGTGGATGTTATACCCCAGTGATTCAGGGGATACCCAGTTATCGGGAAGGAAAAGTAACCAGACTCCAGGAATGGCTGGCGTTACAGACCGGGACGTTTGATGAAATTCACTTCTATACAGACTCCATTAATGACCTTCCTCTCTGTCAGTTTGCCGATTTTTCTTACCTGGTGAACCCATGCGCCCGGCTCGCTAAGTATAAAGAGCATCAGAACTGGACAGTGCTGAGCTGGGATGCTCCGGTAGAAATGCTCTAGTACATGACTTAGGAATTGTCCTTAGCTCGACTTTAGACTTTCGGTGATAGCTGCTCCACACACACTGAAAGTTAATAGACAACAGAGCCTGTGTGACGAAGCCTTGCCCGGATAACATGCCACCAAACAAGAGTTCACAGAACGTGGGTACTGCAGTTGGTGATAACGCTCCTGCAAGAAACGTTGTATATAAAGCGAGCTCCCGGAGGATCACTCGATGATCGGAAGTGAGCATAGCAACCATCTCATATTTGGTGATTAGAGGTGGTTGCTATTTAGCTGATTACGAATTAATTGTTGAACTTTTGTGCTTTGCGAACTCTAAAGTCGAGCCTTATTTAACGCCCCCTGAAAAAACTGGCGAACAACATAATACAGATTTCAGTGGATGATTTCCGTCAACTTTTTCAAAAGAGCCACAATGAGGCTATCGCATAACTGTCGTCAGGCTACTCGCTTTGCATACACCCAATGCAAACTCAGCAGATAATTACTGCACATTCCTGCAGCAATCCCCAACATCATCGCTATATAGAGAGAGGATACGGCATCACCAAAAACGCTAAGATATAGCTGAAATACGACAAAATTAGGCATGGCAGAAAAACACGCTGTGACCATGTGCTTCTGCCATTGTTGCCAGCAAGCGCGCTGTTGCCTGTCATTAAACGTCAGTAAGCGGTTACCTGCCCACGTTATGGTAGCCGCCCCGATAAATGCCGCTATTCGGGCAGCCAGCGTATTCATAGAGAATATGTGTAAGCACAGGCTGAAAAGAAAGACATCAACTAAAAAGCCAACACCTCCCACCAGAACAAACTTAAAAGCTCGCTTACTATTCAGGATTCTTTGTAACATCGATACAGTACACGCTGGTTTTCAGTGATGAAACTTAACTCACAGGCGTGATTAAGCGAGGCAATAAACTGTTTAACCTGTGAAGATTTCCCAATCAGTTGAAAATCATCCATATCGTGTAGCAATTCAGTACCCGTTAGCTTTTTTGCCTTGCCAAGACTGTAGAATTGTCCGGAGAAAGGTCTTTTACCTACATAGAAACTGGATACATCCTTATCTGCCTGTTTAAAAATAACGGCATCGCTCTTTCGGTCACTGCCACCATTCATCAGCACAATAGTACATCCGAGAATCAGTATCGGTACGATACAGCTGACTACCTTAAACCATCGGGGAATCGCCAGATCTTCCGGCAATAAAATAGCAATCAGTAAAGCCAGCGCAGGCGTACCCGGAAGAACATAAGCCTGCAGCACATTACCCGCCCCGGTAAAAAGCACCATAGGTGCAATAAGCCAAAGCAATAAAAAACTGATAATGCCATTGCCAGCCTGAGTCAGTTTTTTGATGCGCTGCCGTTGTCGCCAGAGTAACACCGGCAACACAATTGACCATGGCGCTGCAGAATAACACCAGAACCACCAGATGGTGCCGCGCACTTCTTCATGGGCAGAACCATACAGGTCTCCTTCCCAGCCACTGACCAAAAACCGCTTGAAGTGTTCCCCAACAATAAAGTAATCCAGAAAGCCAGGGGTCGCCTGCTCAGCCAGAAGATACCAGGGAAGAGCAATCACCAGCATCACCAGACTCCCGGTAATTAAAGGGAAACGCTGCCATAACACGACAAAAGCCTGCTTTACTCCGTGCTGAATAATCAGCCATGGCACAACAGCCAGACCGATCAGCACCAGCACCAGCGGACCTTTAGCCAACAAGCCGATAGCCAGACCCACAAAGCCAAAATACCCCCACCGTTTTTCGCCCTGCCAGCAGCGATAAAAACCGGTCATCGCCAGCGTCACACCAACGGTCAATGCCATATCGGTCATCACCGCACCGGCCGACAGCAGGAAGATGCCACAGGTCGCCATCACTGCACTGGTTTTCAGTGCGCTGAAACCAAGCTTTCTGGCAAACAATGCCATCAGGCCAATAACTACAATACCCGCCAGCCAGTGGGGAAAACGAACTGCAAACTCAGAAAGACCAAACCATTCAATCCCTGCGGCACTCATCCAGGTGAATAAAGGCGGCTTGCCCCAGAAAGGAATGCCGTAATCAAATTGAGGTGTCACCCAATTGCCCGTTTCAGCCATTAATCGTGCCATTTCCCCATAGCGGGCTTCTGTCGTATCCATCAGGGGAAAAGCCCCGAGGGCAAAAAAACGAATACATAAAGCGGCAATCACAATGGCCCACAGCCAGGTTTTATCCCTGTTCATGCGGCCTTCCTGACAACGGGTTGAATGTTATTACTTATGACAACTGCCTTCTTTTCCATAATGGATTGGGTTAAATAAAGTGGCCTTGCCTTGGTTTCAATAAAGATTCGGCCAATGTACTCCCCCAGCAAACCAATACTTAACAACTGGATACCACCAAGACCCAGCTGCACCACCATCATAGAGGGGTAACCACTGACCGGATCGCCAATAATCAGTGTTTTCAGAACCACCATAAGTCCATAGCAGAAGGCGCTAAAAGCGATAAGAATGCCCATCAATGTAGCCAGACGCAGTGGTTTAATCGAGAAAGACGTGATGCCATCCACCGCCAGCCCAAGTAACTTCAGATAGTTCCATTTACTACTGCCACAAAACCGCGCATCCCGTTCAAATGAAACGGTGGTTTGCTCAAAGCCCGGCCAGGCAAAAATACCCTTCATGTACCGGTTGCGTTCAGGCAGTTGATTAATATGATGGATTACCTTGCGGTCAAGAAGGCGGAAATCACCGACATTCTCTGGAATTTCAGACTGTGCCAGGATATTGAGCAGGCGGTAGAACAGTCGCGCAGAAGAACGCTTGAACCAGCTTTCACCATTCCTGTGCCGCCGTTGCATGTTGACTACATCAAACCCTTTTTCCCACTCAGCCATCATGGCAGGAATCAACTCAGGAGGGTCCTGAAGATCCGCATCCAGCAGAATAACGGCTTGTCCCCGGGTATGTTCGAGCCCCGCAGACATCGCCGCCTCTTTGCCAAAATTACGGCTTAGCTGAATACAAAACACATCGCTCTTGCTGGCAGGAAAAGACGACACTAGACTTCGGCTATCATCCGTACTGCCATCATCAATATAGATAATTTCACTGCGTCTTTTTAAACCATCAAGAACCGCAGTTAAACGACGATGAAACTCAGGCAATACTT
Source organism: Endozoicomonas sp. (assembly GCF_031844845.1). GTDB lineage: Bacteria > Pseudomonadota > Gammaproteobacteria > Pseudomonadales > Endozoicomonadaceae > Endozoicomonas. Next base: position 398 of record NZ_JAVRMB020000116.1, on the reverse strand, counting down.
CCGCTTCGTTAAAAAATGGCACTACCACAGAAAGAGTAACATCAGCGTCAAACACCGACCGTTCAGGAACTTCAGCCATAACAATAATCCGATTAGCACATTATGATTTAATGCTAATCGCGCCCATGTGAAAAGAATGTCATTTCCCGAATCATCAAATAACAGCAGGGCAGGAAAAACAGTACAGCGGAGACCGTTAATAAAAGGCCATACCCCAACATCAGAGCCACCCAGTCCATAAGCCAGGGGTAAAAGAGCAGAAACGGTGGTGACCGTCGTCAACAGTACCGGGCGCAGCCGCGTTGTCACACTTTCGATCAAACGCTCAACAAACTCAGAGCTGTCCTCTCCGGCTGACGTCCTATTCAGGCGATCAACCATAACCAGTGCATTATTTA
>NZ_JAVRMB020000115.1:0-2713 GCF_031844845.1 Endozoicomonas sp. | reverse complement strand
GAATCGTGTCTGTGGTTGGGTCCTGGCGCTACCACGCAGGACCCACAGGGCCTAAAAGCGTGGGAGCGAGGAGGGTTTTGCGACAACCGCCTTCGCGACGATGACGGTCGGGGGGGTGTTTTGCCCTTTTGCGACACCCTCCTTCGCGGGAAAGACGGCAGTAGTATAAATCGGCATTTAAGACCTTTTGCAACACCCGCCTTCGCGGGAAAGGCGACAGTGGTATAAATTGCCATTTAAGACCTTTTGCGACAAGCTCCTTCGCAGGAATGACGATGCACGAGTATTTCCTGCAATACCACTACCCTAATAGCTATAACCATTTCGCCCCTCCCTTCTGGACACTGTTAATTGCACCCGATGCCTACAGCCATGAATGTTCTGAATCACTCTTCACTTGATCAACTATCCTGAACAGTCCTGTTGCTTTAATTATAAGGCTTCTGTTGTGCATGGACCATTTGAACATCTTGTTCTGGAAATGGCTGTTATTTTTGGTGGTGCTTCATTACTGGGTACGCTGTTTGTCTGGTTAAAACAGCCCATCATCCTGGCCTATATCTGTCTGGGTATGCTGGTTGGCCCTTATGGCATCAGTATTGTAGTAAATGACGGTCATATTGATGCCATTTCTACCATGGGCATTATCTTTTTGATGTTCCTGCTTGGCTTGCATCTTCATCCCAGAAACCTGCTCAGACAACTGAAACAGACGGCATTGGTTACCTTTATCTGCCTGAGTGTAACCAGCGTTATGATCTGGGCAGTGCTGGTATTACTTTTTGACTTCCCTCAGATTGAAGCCGTCATTGCAGGTCTGGCCCTGGCATTTTCCAGCACTGTCCTCAGCCTCAAGCTGATCCCCACAACGACGCTGCATCATAAAAGAACCGGTGAGGTGATGATCAGCATTCTGCTCTTTGAGGATATTCTTGCCATCCTGACCATCCTGGTTCTCTACAGCAGCAATAAGAGTGGTGCTCATATTGATGCACTGCTGCTACCACTGAAAACCTGTGTATTTGTTCTTGGTGCCTGGTGTTTTGTCCGTTATGTTCTGCTGCCCCTGATGACCCGGTTTGACATTATTCCTGAATATATTTTTCTGGTGTCCCTTGGCTGGTGTCTGACGGCTGCCCAGCTGGCAGAATCCTTTGGCTTATCCCATGAAATTGGTGCCTTTATTGCCGGTGTCAGCATAGCCACTTCACCTATTTCACTGATTATCGCAGAAGGGCTGAAACCGCTCCGGGAGTTTTTCCTGATTCTGTTCTTCTTCTCAGTGGGCGCTCAGTTTGATCCGATCCTGAAAGGCCATCTGTTACTAGCTATTCTATTAACGTCAGCCATCGTATTAATCACCAAACCCTTGCTATTCAAATACCTTTTGAAACACCTGGCAGGAGAGCGTAACGACAATGCCGGAGAGATGGGATTACGCCTGGGCCAGAGCAGTGAGTTTTCTCTGCTTCTAGCCTATGGTGCCCTGACTGCCGGACGAATCCATCAGGAAACGGCACTGCTGATTGAAGGCGCGGCCATCCTCACATTTATCGTTTCCACCTACCTGGTGGTATTTCGACTGCCGACGCCAATTTCACCCAGTAAAGAGTTGAGAAGTGATTAAGGCCGTTGTCCGCTATCCGTGGTCCGAAAAAGCGCAAGCGGGTCCGGCTTTTTCGGACCATGGACCACGGACTACGGAAAATGCAGTGGCATTCCACACCCCCGGTAACGCCTGCCATCAAACTGAATAGTCGCTGTGATGGGATAGGATTCATCAACCATGGTGTCATCACATGGTTTCCCTTCGAGGATAATGGTTAGAGCATGACCACCAGCACTGGCTTTGTATTCTGTGGTGCGTGTTACTGCATTGCTGACGGGCTCTGCCGCTGGAAAAGTGTAACGGTCCTCACCATAGTTCGTGATAAACACAATCTGTTCGCTGTTTCTGATCTCCAGAGTCCAGCCTGGCTCATTGCCAACCGCCCTGAAATCCACACCCCGGAGCTTTGCAGCTTCCCAGATGGTTTGCTTTCGGTTCACCCGGCATTGTTTATACGCTTTGCCGTTATACGCCAGCAGAGCTTCATCTTTTGAACTCCAGTAAGTGACCTTGCCATTACTGAATCTGGCGCCAGATGCAGAGACCACTACCGGTAGCCTGACCGTTTCACCCGGTAGAAACACCCGGGCACTTACTCCTTCAGGATCACCCTCAACACTGGTGGTAAAGTGAAAGCCATTTTCACAGTCATAGGCCAGAGTCACCGCCGGGTGCCTCTCTTCTGAAGAAATAGCGGGTTTATCTGCTGCCCCTTTTTTCCCCGACTGCTTTTCTGACAAGGCAGTACAGCCTGTCAGGACTACCGCACTCAACACTGTTATACCTGCTGTAAACTTTGCGCTTCCGAAGAAACAACTCATGCTTAACAGACTCCATGGTAAGTAATTTGTAGCACCAACAATGGCAGGGTGTAACTCTCCGAATAATAGGGCTCCTATTGATATCAGGCAAAGGTCTGTCTTGATACTTCAGATTTTGGCTAACGCCAAAAAGTGAGATCGCTTAGGATTTGTAATTAAATAACATCCTAAATAGGAAAATTCTGGCTCTTTTGAAAAATGAGTGGGTAGATATTTCTCCACTGTCATTCCGTACAGGGATTGTACGGAATCCACCAGGCAGGGATAGCCAGCTGGCAGAGCG
>NZ_JAVRMB020000114.1:0-10820 GCF_031844845.1 Endozoicomonas sp. | reverse complement strand
ACATGGATCAAACGGTTAGCGAGAAAGAGTATATGCTTTTCCAAGCTTGAGAAGATGCACGATATTGTCATTGGATTACTGATTAACGCGCTTGAATTTGGGGTAGATATTTATGCTTGACCACACATTTGGCCCACTACCGTTTTATTAACTATCAGACCGGTTGTTCACCGAGTTATCCACGGAATCAGTGGATGATTCAAATTGTCGGTCAAATGGTCGACTGGGCGGCCATTCTCCAGATTTATGGATAAGTAGCGTTTCTACTTTGAGATTTCAGGAGAGTACTCTCAGATGCCTCCATGAAAGAGAGAATCGAGGTTGATGGTCAAGCCCGTCTTTTTTACCATTGTTTACTTCGGATAACCATTCTCCCTGGCGGCCTGAACAGCACTGCCCATCTCGGTGGCTGACACCGGCGATGGTGGCTTGCTGCGACGTTTATGCCCTGTTTTCATCGCTCTTTCGCCCTTATGGGAGAGGATCATGATATCCACCCGGCGGTTCAGCTCTGCTTCCGCACCAAGGTTTTCCAGGGGCAGGGTTGATCCCATGGCCGCCAGCTGAAATATCTGCTCATGGGGTACGCCGGCAAAGGTCAGGATTTCCCGGGTGGTTTCGGCCCGTTGTCCGGACAGACGCCAGTTGTCACTGTCATTGTCCCCGGGCGTCTGCTCGGGAGCGCTATTGGTATGGCCGGTAATCATCAGTTTCAGTGAAAGCCGGGTGAGAATGGGTGCCAGGGCAATCAGAAAATCTTCATAGAATGGTCTCATTTGGGCGCTGCCGGGGGTAAACATGGGGCCGGCTTCCGGATGGACAAGGGTCAGCAGTATGGCTTTGGGTAACGCCCTGATCTGAATGCTTTTCGATGCGGACCTGCCTTCCTGTGACACTCTGGCCAGCTCCCGAAGCACCTGCATGGCCACAGTGGTCGCTTCATCCACCCCGGGGGCACCATGACCGGACATTTCAAAACCGGTCATGCCCGATGGACTGGGTTTCAGGTGCACAGGCATGCCGTTGATCAGGGAGGTTGATCCCTGCATTTCCACCGGATTACTGGTGGACGTCCGGTTATAAATTCCGGGATTGGAAAAGTAGGTGGCAATGGCCTCTTTCTGAAGGGGCGTGGTGGCAGCGACCAGCCAGAGCACCAGGAACAGCGCCATCATGGCAATGGCAAAATCGGCAAAGGCCACTTTCCAGCTGCCACCATGGTAGTCATCATGACCTCCACGGGGACCACGACGGATAATAATCAGATGATCACCATCACTGTCGGCCACTAGGTAGTCTCCCGGGTTGCCTGTACCAGAGTTTCAAGCTCGGCAAAGGTCGGCCTCAGTTCTTTATAAAGGGTTCGCCGACCCGCATCCACAGCGATAATCGCCGGCTGTCCCGACTGGCTGGTCACCAGTGCCACCTTGATACAGTCAAAGGCCAGCATTTCATTTTTCTCCGTATGCTCCACCGCACTGGCCAGGGGACCAACAACACCGTAACACAGCAGTATGCCTAAAAATGTACCCACCAGTGCCGCAGCCACCTTCATGCCGATTAACTCCACTGGCCCACCCATGGAACTCATGGTAACGACGATACCCATAACCGCCGCGACAATACCAAACCCCGGACAGGCATCCGCCACGGCCTGAAGCGCTTTAGCAGGCCTGCCCAGATCCTGGCCAAGGGTATGGATTTCATGGTCCATCAAGCCTTCAAGGGCATGGGTTGCCATATTCCCCATCCCGGTAATCCGAAAATTATCGGTGATAAAAGACAGTAAACGCGGATGGCTGAGTATTCTCGGATAGCCCAGGAACAACTCACTGTTGTCCGGAGCTTCAATATCATCTTCAATGGCGCTCTGGCCTTTCCTGCGCTGCTGATCCATTAACCGGAACAGCAGGGCTAACAGATCCATAAAAAACTGTTTATCAAATTCTTTATTTTTAAACAGCACATACTTGAGATGCACCAGGGTCATCCTCTGCACCGAGGCTGGATTGGAAATAATAAAGGCGCCGGTGGCCGCCCCGACAATAATTATGATTTCCGGTGGTTGCCAGAGAGCCAGCAGCTTGCCGCTGGCCAAGACAAAGCCACCGAAGACACTGAGCAACATAATGGCAAAACCGGTAATTCTTAACAGCATGATATAAACGACATTATTTAAATATATTAGAAATCCGGAAGAAGCCTTCGGTGAAGTAGCATTTTCAAAAATACTGGTTACTTTCTCCACTGTCATTCCGTACAGGGATTGTACGGAATCCACCCGGCAGGGATAGCCACCTGGCTGAGCATTCACATCCATGTGAAATGGATCCTGTACAATCCCTGTACAGGATGACAGTGGAGTTAGTCGGTAAATTTTTAATTGCTAATTTCCCTGGCTATTCATAGACCTTTGGGATTGACTCGCAGTTCGCGGTGCGTTTTTCTTGCGGACAACGGACAACGGACAACGGACAACGGACAACGGACAACGGACAACGGACAACGGACAACGGACAACGGACAACGAAAAAAAACCTATTGCACCACCATATTGGTAATCAACACACTTGCCACTTCCCGGGCCTTTGGCAGATTCGGCAGCTTGTGGATGATGTCCAGCGCCCGCTGCCGTAAAACATCACGATTCTCCGGCAGCTGAATCTCCTGGAAAGACCAGGTAACCAGCATATCCAGCAAGGCATTGCGGATCACCGGCTGGTTGCTGTCCAGAGCTTCGTAGCACGGACTGCTGCGGGTCATCAGGGTTATATCCATCTGCATAAAGTGAGGTTCATCGGTTTCTTCGTTCAGTAAATTGACGATGATATCTTTGAATATCAGGAACTGTGGTGGGGCGCTGGAGAGTGTACTGCCATTGTCTGACAGGGATGAGTCATCACGCTGGTTCATGCTCCAGAACACGCCGGCAGCAATAACGGCAACCGTGATGATTCCGGCCAGAACCATGACCGGCATGCTGATTGCGCCTTTCTGGTTGACACGAAGGCTGCCCCCTGCGCACCGGATTCTGGTCAGAAGCTGGAAAGGCTGAAGGCTCTCGCTTGAAAAAGACATGAAAGCTGGCATAAAAAACTGTATCTAAACCCGAAAATCAACCAATACGGCCCTGGATCCCCAGGGGTGAACTGGCAGAAACTGTCCCCCAGACTCAATGTCAGTGGAACTGTCTTTGTTCAGGGGAAGTGATTGCGTCAGTGACGACTGGAAATTATCCTGATTACCGGCACTGGCACCTCTGGCATCGTCGCCATCATCATGGACTGTAAACGACAAGTTTATTGTATCTTCAGCAGTAGCGATATTTTCCTGATCCATCGGCTGACCACTATGACCGGTGGCCTGGATTGCTGTCGGGTGCAAACTGTCAGTTACCAGTTGTTGTAATGTCCTGGCATCAGCACTCAGCACCTGCAAGGTGTCGCCACGGGTTGTAAAATTGACCGATACCCCGGAATCATCACGGCTTAGCTGAACGACCATGGTTCCCAGGCTGGGCAGATCGGCAACGGCTCTGACCTGGTGCCCGCTACCGGCCAGAAAATAGCCCGGCCATTCACTGGCAGCTGCTGCAATCATGGGTTGCCCCGGAGTAATCCTGCCATATTGGATGGTGGCGTCTCCGCTAATACTGCTACTGGCTGCACAGCTTGAGGGGCCTGGTGCTGCGCTGATCTCTTTTGAAATATCGGTTATGGCAAGCTCCCGAAGGGAATTACCGGTAAGTGGATGACTGGGTCGTACAGGCTTTTCTGACAGATTACGGGTAATCCTGGCAGCCTCTCCATCTGAAGGTTCTCCACTAAAAGAGACCGGCTTTGTATCTGCAATCAGTGGCATATCGGTCAGAGTGCCATCCACTTTTTCAAGTGGCGTGTCGCATAAAATTCTGAGTGGAGCTGCCGTTTCCGGCTGGGGGTTCAGAGAGCCCGGGCTATTGAGTAAACGGATATTCGCAGGAAGGCTATGTTGATAATGAACCGAATCCTGATGGTTGGAATGTACGACAGGTTCTGCAGGATCAGGCATGCTGCCGAAAACCACAGCAGTATCAATTGGCGTATCATCGTCATCCGAATCACCATCGGAACCACAGGGTGCATCCTCATCTGCCGGGATCTGGGTAAGCCTGGATAACTGCGCTAATAACCGGGAAAAATCACCACTTTCTTCGCCACCTTCTGTTGTTTGGGGTGACAAACTGGTGTCACTGCCAAGCGATAAAGAATCGGGCGATAAAGAAAACGGAGACTGATATTGGCTTAGCATTGCCTGACCGGACATGCTGATAGTCTCCATCGGCAGGCTATTTACATTCACTTATATTCACTCATATTCACCGTAGACAACGATTAGGAACTGTCTTTAAATAACTTCTCAATTTAGAATCCGGTCTCCGTTCACCCTGAGCTCGTCGAAGGGTGATTGGGGCGGACTCTATTGCCGAGTTCGGAGTCATGTTCTGCGACGGGCTCAGGACGAACGGGAGCCAGGTTAAAAACAGGGAAGTCATTTCAGAACAAATCCTTAACATCAACCCTCGGGGCGGGCAGGCTGGCCGACTTGCTGAGCGAGCTGGTCCCAGCCACTTTTCACTGTATCAATCATAGACCAGGCTTCATCCAGGTGGGCAATATTATTCCCGGCGTTATTTTCGACGATCACGGACGACAGACAAACAAGGCAATGGTCGTAAAGTTCGCACAGCAAATCCGGCAGCAGAGGCGTGTCGCTGCTGGTATTGGTATCAGCAGCAATGGTCATATCAGCGGCTAAATGACCGAGCGCTGTCAACACGGTGATGGCATGGTTAATCCGTTCGGTTCGACCGGCTAAATCCCTCCTTTCAATACAACCACGACATCGATCCAGATCATCCAGTAATAGCTGATAGAGCAGGGCAGTCTGTTGCGCGCCATTGCTATCCCGGGCCCGGTGGGCGTACTGATGGCGGGTGTAGGTGGTTAGTGGCGATTTCATCAGAAAGATCCTGTAACTGTTCGGGCAGGCTGTTACAAAACAGCGTAGCTGGTTATGTTTGTCACGATAATTTGCAGGGCATGTCAGGCAAAGAAAAGAACCTGTCCAGCTATTTTAAATTTGCTTTATTTGATTAACCAGCTAAACCCTACAAAGTGCAAAATAATCTGATGAGTTAAAACGGAGTTGGCTTCTCATTACTGCTGTTGGCAAAGGTAAAATAAACAAACTTGATCTGACAACGCCAGTGAGTTAGATCAAATATTCTCAGTTGGTCGCAAAATACAAGAATATTATAGAGGGGATTCCAGAGATGTTAAGAGAAGTTTCAAATGCTACCAGACGTCAAGCTGTAGACGATGAAGAAGTAACAAGAGGAAGAAAAGGAATAGCCTTTTCAAGGGATGTAGGTTCTGTTGCCTCGAAAGAATGGCCAATAAAAAAGTTCGCTGGTAACGCTGAAAGACTGATCCCTTCATCACTACCTGTTGATGTTGAAGGCCGGCCAATAGTAACCAGAAGGTCAGCAAGCAATCATTGCCAGACACGGCACGCTGGTAACTATGCTGGCAACCAAAATGGGAGCCGTGTGGATGTGAGTCGTTCATCGTCTCAATTAGCTTCGCAGGTACCGATGAAAAAGAAATCCAGTCAATCCCGAAAACGTGCGCATGGTCCTGATTCTGCTGCGTTACCTGTGAAAAAGGAAAAACCTGAGATTGTTTGCAAGACCCTGATTGAGGAGGGATTTTCATGCCCCGTTGCAAATTGCAATTCCGGTGATAATACCCATAAGGTGTTAAGCAGTGCCAGGAATTGGTGGGACCATCTGGTTTCAGCTCATGGTAATGGTTACTCCCTGGGGACTAAAGATAAGAAGGGAGGGGGGGGAAGAGGTAAAGAACCAAGTAAAATTTCCAGCCTGCATAGTCTTGGTGTAACGGCTTTGGCTCAGCAAGGGCTGATAGAGTGTCGGGTGGCGAAGTGTAAAAATACAACAAAATTCTTAAACTTTTTTGCTTTGGGTAAGCATGTTCTTGTTCAGCACAAAGACAGGTTGGATAGGCAGGCGTTTAATGCTTTTTGGAAAGAAAAGTTAAATGCTGGTCTTGAACGACAGAAGGAATTGTTTGATTTGTCTGCGCCTGATGAAGATATGATCTGGTGCCGTGACGAGACGTGTGGTTTCTTCATTGATTTGAGCAATGACCAGAACGAATGCAATAGTCTGTTGCAGCATCTGAAAGAACATCAGGTTAAAATCCAGGGGATCAATTTGGGGCCCATTAGTGCCAAGCCAATTTCCACATTGTCGCCATCTGGCGCAGGCAAAAGATACCAAACCCGTCATGGCGGTGGGTTTGCCTGTAAACAACACCCTGGAGAGATCAGCGGCCAGACGCCGGAGGCTTTGGGTCATCATTGGAACGAAGTCCATTTGTATAAAAAAGTTTTTTGTCCTGTTTCCTGTTGTTTCGATAGCGAGAAAAAGCCTATGGAATTTGCCAGTCCTAGAAAATTATTCGATCATCACCTGCAGGAGCATGTTGTCCCGCTTTATGCATCATTGAGAGTAAACGCAGAATCAAAAAATATGAGCGATGAAGACCTTCATCGAGTAATTTTGTCAGATGGTTGGGTGGAAAAGTCGCAGCTTGATTTTGATCACTGGTAAAGAATCAGCTCACATAGCTCGTTCCCACGGTTCCCGTGGGAATGCATGTCGGAAGTTGCGTTGGACTCCTGGCTAATGGCCATTGCCATTGCCATTGGTGCGGGTTGGCGGAGCCATGTTTTCAATACTGGATCGGGTTCGGTTGAGGCGCAGCATGGTTTGTTCCATTCGGAGGAACTCGTGGCTGGTACGGTCGTAAAACACCTGTCGTTTGGTTTCAAGGTTAAGCTGGTCTACAGACAGTTTTTGCAGGTTGCGGGACAGGTAGGTGGCTCGGGTTTGCAGCGGACTGTTACCGTTGCCCAGGGAGCGCATACGCTGGGCCACCGCCAGTACTGGCTGGTGGGGATTGGTCAGGAAGCTCAACACCGGGTCTGGCAGGGCGTTCAGGCGCTGGCGGAACCAGGCCCGGTCCAGAGACCACTGGCCATTTCGGTCGGTGCTGACGCCCAGATCCAGCAGGCTTTTTATTGGCTCAGGGCTTTTTATTAGCTCAGGGCTGTTAGCAGTAGATGCGTCTGAAACCGGAGCCGGTGCAGTAATCAGCTTGCGCAACTGGCCACTGATTCCTCTTAAAGATGCCGGGGTACCGGCGTTAATCTGTCGTCCCTCTTTATCTCTCGGGTCGCTGGCCAGCAATAAGCGATTACAGCCGTCAATAAAATCAGCCATGGCGCTAATCAGAGGTTCAACATCCTGGCTGACGTCAACGGTGAGTACCCGGTCGGCATCCGCCTGTTTCAAATCCAGACTTAAGCCGGCAAGGGCGGGCTGGGCGATATTGCCGGGCAGTCGCAGTTTGACGCCGTCGATACTGATCAGGGCATCGGCAGGGGCTCTTTGTTCGATCATCATGGCGGCGAGGTCGGCACCGGCACCCGTACCGGTGAGGTTCATGCGCCAGTCGGCGCCTTTTTCTGCTCCGGTGAGCAGCAGTTGCTGGCCATCCAGTCCGGAGATAACAGTGGCGTGGATTTTTCCGCTGGTATTGAGCTGAATGGATCGGGCTATGGACGACAATGGCCTGTCGGGCAACAGGTTGACTGTCCAGCGACTGCCGTTCAGAGCCAGTTGCAGACTGCCGCTACCGGGCAGGATGGCGGTTTTTTGTGGGCTAAGGGCTTTGTCAAAGGGCGGGCTGACCAGCACCTGGGGCGAGGCCAGTTGATGGACGACCAGCTGGTAATTGCCCGGGTCGGGGCGGCCACTGACTCGCACTGCCAGTCGGTCCGGTTCACTGGCCACCGCCAGCCAGCGGCCTGCACCATGGCCGTTGCCATTACCGTTGCCATTACCGTTGCCATTGCGGCTGGCTTCCTGCACCAGCCAGCGGGCCGATTGTTCCAGGGCATCCACCGCCTGATAGGCATTGATCAGGGTTTCCTGCTCCCGGGTGAGTTGTTGTTCCCGGCGTTGCAGGGCCTGTTCGGCGGGGGTTATTTCGGCGGAGACCACGGCGGTTACCATGGCCTGGATGTCGAGGCCGTTGTGATTGATGGGGTAGATTGAGGGCATTTTTTTACCACGTAGATGCAGAGGTAGATTCCTGTCATTCCGTACAGGGATTGTACGGGATCCACCGGGCAGGGATAGCCATCTTTCCGGGCATCCAACTCCCCGACCGCTGTCATTCTGTACAGGGATTGTACGGAATCCACCGGGCAGGGATAGCCATCTATCCGGGCATCCACTTCCCTGACCGCTGTCATTCTGTACAGGGATTGTACGGAATCCACCGGGCAGGGATAGCCATCTGTCCGGGCATTCAATCCCTGTACAGGATGACAGTGGAGTTGGCCGGTAAATTTATAGTGGCTGCTTTCCTAAATGTGGAATTTATTTCAGCACAAATCCTCGGCGCTCCGGAGGCTTGACAATCTTTCCTGCCGTTGATTTTCCGCTATTTTATTTTCCAGTCTTTTCCGGTTGTTAACGGCTTCTTCATTACCCGGCTTCCCAGCCTGCCGGTAATAGTCAAGGGCCTGGTCGTTATCCTGCTCAACCCCCAGTCCGTGCTCATGCATCACCCCCAGGTAATTCAGGGCAAGCAGGCCAGGCAAGCATTGATGACCGGCAGCATGGTGAAAGTGTTGCATGGCTTTCCTGAAATCGCCTGGAGTCGCTCCCCCCCCCAGGTAAATCAGGCCCATGTTGAGATTGATCGTGGTATTATCGGTGGTTACTGAGTTCAACAGGTTTAAGGCGTTCGTTTGGTCTTCCTTGTCGCCAGTCTTTTCTGCGACTATTTCGCTCAGGTGTTCCAGGGCGCACTCACCGCCATCTTTAGCGCACGCAATTAACCGTTGGTAGGCCTCGTGGTGTTGATTGTGGTTCAGGTAAAGGATGGCCAGGTTGGTTTTATACTGGAGGCTGGCGGCATCGTCTTCCAGAAGGTTAAAAACGTCGGGGTTAAACGTGGCGCCACTTTCCATTAAGTAACAAACCACATCAATCTCTTTATTGGTTGCCGCCAGGTAGAGGGGGGTCATCTCTCCGGTTTTCCCGGCATCCGGATGCGCGCCATTGATAAGAAGCTGCTCAACCAGCCACTCGTTCCCCTCACTGGCAGTGTCAGTCAATACTTTCTGCCATCTGTCTGGAAGGCAGCACGCCTCTGGAACTGTTTGCTTTCTGTAGAGGTTGGTAGTGCCCCGATATTGCACGGGGTAAACGGTACGAGAGGTTTTTTCGTTTTCTGCTACTTGTTTCAGGCATTCGTGGTGATAAACATAATGGTGTGTAACGGTAATCATCTTCGTCCCCCAGGGGAACCCTTTTTGGCATTGGCTGCATGTTTTTCCGAGGGCGGGGAATGCAGGCCCTGAAATGGCAAGCGTTGCTGCTACTGATGGTGTATCCATTAATGACCCTTCTGACCACTTTTACCAGGGATGATATGGCAAGCGCTTTCCGGTCAGCCGCCCTGATGGTTGCTTAATGCTGTCTTGATTAAAAATACAACGAAATACACGTTAGGCAAGGGGTAATCAGTAATGGTTGCGAAGCTTACGCGATGCCCGGGTTTACAGTAGATACCAGGAAATCGAACTTTGCTGAGTTACCAAGGGCTGCGAAGAAATAACTGAGCCTTAGTACTTTAAATATATGAGCCAAGTATGCATCCACTGACGTTTATGAATGGCTATTCCTACCAGTTTTTTCGGGTATAAACGTATGAGTGGAATCGCTGAACGCCTTGGTAGTAAAGGTTTTTTCGATTTTTTTGAAAATTAAAAAGAATCCGGGCATCGCGTAAGCTTGTGCAGGGATGTGAACGAGGTGAAATCTCAGAACCCTGTCATTCTGTACAGGGAATGTACGGAATCCACCGGGCAGGGATAGCCATCTTGCCGGGCATCCACTTCCCTGACCGCTGTCATTCTGTACAGGGCTTGTACGGAATCCACCGGGCAGGGATAGCCATCTTGCCGGGTATCCACCTCCCTGTGAGATGGATCCTGTACAATCCCTGTACAGGATGACAGAGGGTGGGGAAATCTCAGAACCCTGTACAGGATGACAGAGGGTGGAATATCTCAGCCCCCTGTAGCTTTAACGAATATCCATCCATAAATCCCGCCATTGTGGATTGTTGCGTTCCACCAGACGGATTTTCCAGTCGCGTTGCCACCGCTTTAACTGTTTTTCCCGTTGTATTGCCTGCAAAATATCGCCATACAGTTCAAACCACACTAACTGCTTCACACCATATCGTTTGGTAAAACCATCAACAGCACCCTGCCTGTGCTCCCATACACGTCTGAGTAAGTTGCCTGTTACCCCAATATAAAGCGTTCCCCTAGCTTGGTTGCACATTAAGTAAACGGTATATTGCCTGCCCACAAGGATACTCCTGCTTTATTGTTTTCCCGATCAAGTCTGGTTGAAAAGAGCAATAGTGCAACCACAAAGGGTAGTGGCAATTAAAAATACCGACTAACTCTACTGTTATTGTGCACCCGGCAGGGAGAGCCAGCCATCCGGGCATCACGTCCCTGTGGGGTGGATCCTGTACAATCCCTGTACAGGATGACAGTGGGTGGGGAGTATCACTGTCATTGTGTACAGGGACTGTACGCAATCCACCGGGCAGGGAGAGCCAGCCATCCGGGCCTCCACTTCCCTGTGAGATGGATCCTGTACA
>NZ_JAVRMB020000113.1:0-30919 GCF_031844845.1 Endozoicomonas sp. | reverse complement strand
CATAGCCAACCACAGGAATCGTGTCTGTGGTTGGGTCCTGGCGCTACCACGCAGAGCGTGGGAGCGAGGAGGGTTTTGCGACAACCGCCTTCGCGAGGATGACGGTCGGGGGGGGTTGCCCTTTTGCGACACCCTCGAAGGCGGGAATCTACCACGAGCAGTGGATCCCCGCCTTCGCAGGGATGACGATGGTATGTTCTGTATTGCCACTTCCCTAAGCCGGAAAACCGGCTCATTGTCTCAACCTGACAGATTGCTGATTATATATAATCAAAGGCCCGTTATTTGTCGACTTTCAGAACGGCCAGAAACGCTTCCTGCGGAATTTCAACACGTCCAACCTGCTTCATCCGCTTCTTACCCGCTTTCTGTTTTTCCAGCAACTTGCGCTTACGGCTGACATCACCACCATAACACTTGGCGGTTACGTTCTTGCGCAACGCTTTAACGGTAGTTCGAGCAATAATCTGACCACCAATTGCAGCCTGAATAGCCACATCAAACATCTGACGGTGAATGATTTCTTTCATTTTTTCAGTCAGGGATCTACCCCGGGAAACTGAATGATCTTTATGAAGAATCAGTGCCAGGGCATCCACTTTTTCACCATTAATCAGAATGTCCACGCGAACCATGTTAGCAGCTTCAAACCGGTCAAAAGAGTAATCCAGCGAAGCAAAGCCCCTGCTCACTGATTTCAGCCGGTCAAAAAAGTCCAGGACAACCTCATTCATGGGAATATCATAGGTCAGCGATACCTGCCCACCCGTGAACTGCATATCTTTTTGCACACCTCGTTTCTCAACGCAGAGGGAGATGACATTACCCAGGTATTCCTGAGGCACCAGAATATGAGCCCTGCAAACAGGCTCAAGAATTTCATCAATGCCCGCAGGGTCAGGCAGGCGGGATGGGTTATCAACGTCAACCACACTCCCGTTTTTCATCTGACACTGATAGATTACCGTGGGTGCCGTGGTAATCAGATCCAGGTCATACTCCCGCTCGAGTCGCTCCTGAACAATTTCCATATGCAGCATACCAAGGAAGCCACAACGGAAACCAAACCCAAGGGCATCACTGCTTTCTGGCTCATAAAAGAGCGATGCGTCATTCAAACGCAGCTTTTCCAGTGCATCACGGAAATCTTCAAAGTCCTCTGAACTGACCGGAAACAATCCGGCATAAACCTGAGGTTTGACCTTTTTAAAACCGGGCAGTGCGTCAACATCCTGAGTTTTCAGATGCGTAAGCGTATCACCGACGGGAGCACCGTTGATTTCCTTGATGCCGGCCACAACATAGCCAACCTCACCCGCCTTAAGAATACCAGTGGGTGTCCGCTTTGGCGTAAAAATACCGACATTATCTACCACATGGCTTTGCCGGGTAGATTTCACAATAATTTTTTCACCCTTCCGCAACGTACCATTTTTGACCCGTACGAGAGAGACGACACCCAGATAGTTATCAAACCAGGAGTCAATAATCAGGGCCTGCAGAGGAGCATTAACGTCACCTTCCGGAGCGGGAATGGTAGACACCAGTCGCTCAAGAACTTCTTCAATACCCAGCCCACTCTTGGCAGAGCAGCGAATGGCATCGGTGGCATCAATCCCGATAATCTCTTCAATTTCCTGAGCGACGCGATCGGGTTCAGCCTGGGGTAAGTCCATTTTATTGAGAACCGGCATCACCTCAAGGCCCTGCTCTATTGCTGTATAACAGTTGGCAACAGACTGAGCCTCAACACCCTGGGCAGCATCCACCACCAGCAGAGCCCCTTCACAAGCAGCAAGAGACCGCGATACTTCATAAGAGAAGTCAACGTGACCCGGGGTATCGATAAAGTTCAGCTGATAGGTTTTACCATCCTGAGCATGGTAATCCAGCGTTACACTCTGAGCTTTAATGGTGATCCCACGCTCCCGCTCGATATCCATGGAATCGAGTACCTGAGCCTGCATCTCACGATCACTGAGTCCACCGCAGGTCTGAATAAAACGGTCTGCCAGGGTCGACTTGCCATGGTCAATATGGGCAATGATTGAAAAGTTCCTGATTAGACTTAGATCGCTCACGATAGCATCACTATTAAACATCACTACAAAAAAGTTGTCCCCGCATTGGCGGGGACTGTATTGGTCTGCAAACCAGATCGAAGCGCCTTATCGAGGAAAAAACAGAGGCTATTTTCACCTAACCTCTCATCACAATCTCAACGGCCTGCAACAAAAACATCGGGTCTACTATTAATAATTCCGCGCTATTCTATAACATGTCAGCACAGTACTCCATGATCATATACTGCGCTGATAGCAAATGGTTATTCCTGCAAACGGAAAGTGATATATCCCGGATTACCCCCACGGATAACCCTCATGGAGATTGAGCGATTTTTTGGCAGTTTTGCAACGACCTTTTTGAAGTCAGCCGCAGTAGTTACACTGCGGTTATTCAGGTCGGTAATCACATCACCCTGCCTCAAACCGATGGAACGGCCTGCACCGCGATTAACACCAATCACCACAAGTCCCTGAACATCATCATCCAAACGTAATTTACTGCGGTAGTTCTCATCCAGCTCAGCAACCTGAACCCCTAATGGATTTTTATCAGCAGCGGGCTTACCGTTACTTCTTTCAGGCGCCGCATTATCATCAGGCAACTGACCCACTTCAACATCTACCGTTTTACGCTTGCCATTACGAATGTACTCAAGCGCCACTTTCTCACCTGGCTTAATCACGCCTACTGACATTGGCAGCAGGCCGGAACTGGCAATAGCTCTCTGATTAAATCGTACAATAACATCTCCAGGGTTCAGCTTTGCCTTATCCGCAGGCCCTCCGGGAACCACCTGGCTGACCAGAGCTCCCATTGGCTTATCCAGTCCAAACGACTCCGCCAGATCGCGATCTACATCCTGTATAGCAACGCCCAGCCAGCCACGGGTGACATATCCCTTTTCTTTCAGCTGACCCATTGCCCACATCACATGATCAATAGGTATCGCAAAAGAAAGCCCCATAAAACCACCGGAGCGGGTAAAAATCTGAGAGTTAATCCCAATCACCTCACCTTCCATATTGAAGAGAGGACCACCGGAGTTACCCGGATTAATGGGCACATCGGTTTGAATATATGGCACATAAGAGTCACTGGGCAAACTTCGGTTTAACGCACTGACAATACCTTTAGTGATTGAATACTCAAAATTAAAAGGTGACCCAATGGCTGCAACCCATTCTCCAGGCTTAACACCATCAGAGTCACCAACCCTGACAACGGGTAGAGTACGATCACTTTTGATTTTCAGCAGCGCCAGATCTGAGCGTTTGTCAGCACCAATCAACTCCGCAGGACGCTCACTTCTGTCACTGAGCCTGACAATAATCTGATCAGCACCATCAATCACATGGTTATTGGTCAGAATATAACCATCGGAAGAGATAATAAACCCAGACCCCAGAGACATCGGCTGAGCACGGCCCGAAGGATTCTCATCAGGTATAGGAACACCAAAATAACGTCGAAATATTTCGGGAAGCTCTTCACCACCCGGACCATAAATCTGCTGTCTTGCTTTTGGCTTGGCCAGGGTGCTGATATTCACCACCGCTGAAGAAGCCTGTTCAAACAGACCTGAAAAATCGGGCAGCCCATTTTTATCAACAGACGCATTTGCCAAGGCTGCCTGCAGTAAAAGCAGGGAAAACACCACCTTATAAAATGGCTTTTTGAAGAGAAAAAATACTCCACTCATCGATATGTTTTCTCCAACATTCAACTATTAAAAAATTTACAAAGAAAGCTTTTGTACAGATGAGCCTTCAGCCGATAAAGAACCTTCAGCCGATAAAGAACCTTCAGCCGATAAAGAGCCTTCAGCCGATAAAGAGCCTTCAGCTGGCAACACTTTCACAACCTCAACACGACACATATCAGCTGACCTTTTCCCAACACTCCGCACAACAAGAAAACCGGATGCGAGAGCGGAGCCAGCGATAAGCACCAGCAACCCATCCGCTATACCTGCAAGCGAAGAGAGCCAGAGACTGGCCATCATAAGAAAAAGGGGGAAAAGGTACATCAGAAAAGAGGCTCTCAATAACGAGCCTTCAGGAATACCAACCACAACCTGGTCACCTTCCTGCAATACCCGGAAACTGGTTGCTTTAATGTAGGAAAAAGAGACGTCGGATTTGTATTTTTCAGAAAGATGCTGCCCGCAACCTTGCCGGGCACTGCAACTGGAGCAGCTGGACCGCCTTACCGTTTCAACCCAGACAAAGTCAGCTTCAACTGCAACAACCTGTCCCTGTTCTTCTATCATATTCCTGAAAACCTGATATACATCGGTAAACAAATAATAAAAGAAATACCCGTCATCCAGTCCAGAACAATTACCCGATCATTACATCAGGGCTTTGCTTTTAGCGGGCGAACAGAAACGGCGACTCGTTCTGCAGTACCCAGCGGAACATCACCAACAACCGTCACATGGAAATATCGATCGCCTTCCCGATATATCTTGGAGACTGCGGAAAGTGCTCCAATCTTTTCAGAGGCCTGACTGAGAACCCGGGTATCGTCCTGCTCAACAAAAACAGAGAAACTGGCAATACCATCAGAGAAAACCAATGCATCAACATTATGCTGGCTAACCGGCGATGGGCGAACGCTTCTATTTTCTAAAACAAAGCCTTCAGGCAACCAACCCGTTTCCCACTCAAGTGGATCAGAAGGCTGATCTTGTTGAGACAGGGGCTGGGATTCCACGGCAATAGTTTTATCGACAACAGAAGGCTTGCGTATCAGTAGCGCCAGGGACTCATCAGATAGCGACCCAATATTTAAGGAAGTAAATTGCAAGCGCTCAATAATCTTCCCCTGACCGTCAACCATTACTGATTTGAGCAATAATGATGACTGTCGATCAAGCCATAGCTGATAGCCATAGCGAAACCGGTCTTTGGGAAGAACCAGCAACAAAACAGCCTCTCTCCCTGCCACCCGATCAATACCAACAATTTTCAAGTCATAAAACTTTTCAGATATCCCGCCCTGAAGCTTATTGATAACGGGCATCAGTGAGCCATGTTGAAACTTGGTTACGCCTCCGTTATAGCTTGAAAAGAACAATTCATTGCCAGCACGAATCACTTCTCTGGGAGCGCCATCAAGATAAAGAATCCGCTCTTTTTCAGACTGATTTTTATCGCTGGCCTGATGAATGATGCTTAATGTTTCGAGCTGGGCTCCCTGCTGATAGACAAACTCTCCCTGAAAACTAAGATTTCTGGATGAGTCCATCATTTTTTCAAGGAGATAGCTGGAATCTGGAACCGTCTCTGCATTCAGAAAACTGCTGATAAAAATACCCAGCACCAGCAACTTTCCGGTAATCCATTGCGTTTGTTTCATAGACTTATTGATTGTCAAAACTCGTCAATCTGGCAAATGACAAAATACTCTGACCATTACCCATGGCAGACAACTCTGCATGCTGAAGGGCATAGGCATGAAAACGTTCCCTGGTAGCCCGATCAGCAATGCTTTGCGCATAGGCAAGTTGCTCAGGTGTAATACTGTCATGAAGTTTGGCGTTATACCCGGCACGAATACCCGATACCCCGTAATTATTCTGACCTGATTGAGCCAGCTGAACTGGCTGAGCCAGCGTCGCAGGCTCATTAACTGCCATCAACTGGACATCAGGAGCCGGGTTACTATTTCGCACGCCCACAACGATAGCCACTGCAACAGAGGCGGCCATGGCGACTTTACCTAATGATGCCCACAACCCTTCAATCACATTATTCGATTTTGAATTAGCGACAGAACCATTTGCCGCAGAGTGAACCGAACCGGAAGTCTCTTTAGCGACGGCAGCATCCACTTCATCCTGCTCAATTGCCGCCATTACACCCTTGGAAATATCAACATTGGCAAACTTGTTAACTTTTCCACGCACCGCATCACCAATAAGCTGGTAACGACCCGCCAGTGTCCGGAGCTCATCGTCTTTACTGATACCATCAAGCACTCTGCGCAACTCAAGCTCATTCGACTGCCCATCAAGAGAGACAGACAGAGATTCATTCAACCGTTCTCTGCCACTGATTTGAGGAGCTTTTTCACTCGAAGCTTTTTCACTCATAGACAAACCCCTGATATCCACGCTGACCCGACCGCTGTCATACGTGAGTCAAACCTGATTTAACCACCCTGCCCTAATAACGGCCTGATTTCACGATCAATAGCCTCTCTTGCCCTGAAAATCCTGGAACGCACGGTTCCTACCGGGCAATCCATAACATCGGCTATTTCTTCATAGCTGAGCCCATCAAACTCCCTCAACATCACAGCAGTTCTGAGCTCATCGGGTAAACGCTGAATAACATCATGAATAACCTGCTCAATCTCATCACAGTACAGGTTACGTTCCGGCGTATCAACGACCCTCAGCGTTGTCGCTGTTTCCAGAAAGTCTGCATCATGAACATCTATATCAGACTCTGGCAGCCTGCGGCCTTTCGATACCAAATGGTTCTTGGCCGTGTTAACCGCAATACGATACAACCACGTATAAAATGAGCTATCCCCCCGGAACTTTTCCAACGCACGATACGCCTTTATAAAGGCCTCCTGCGTTACATCCTGAACTTCCTGAAAGTCATTAACATAACCCCCAACCAACCCAAGAATGCGATGCTGATACTTTATTACCAGCACATCATAAGCCCGTTTGTCGCCCTGCTTAACACGAGCAACCAGCTCCTGATCAGAGTCCTGATTCTCGGCCATTCAGGCTTCTCCACCTACGGCAGGAGTACCAAACATGGCACCATCGTGCAACATAAGACTCAATTTATCCGCCACTATATAGACCATCAAAATGAAGAAAAGTTCCTGGCATTTTCAATTTTTTACTATTTAAGAGTATTAGTCCGGCACACATAGCCTACTCGGACACTGTAATTATATTGGAAACCTATCAAGTTATCTTTATTGATATAGCGTACTACAGCAGGACTCAAACATTCTATATAATGGCCTGATCAGGCACGAGCCATCCAGATTGTTGATTAGATTTATCAAAATATTTACGTGTCAGCTGCTTTGAGTTCAGGTCCTTTTGATATAAATCAATAACACCATTAACATCGACCTGAAAAATAGCCGCTTTAGCCTTAAATACATTAGTAAGTAACTGTAATTAATCATACTCACCAATCAATGGTAACAATGGTAATCCAAAATTTTCGAAACAGTATTAAGTGTTAAGTGTCTGGCAACTTCTGCTCCACAGGCTAGCACATTAATCCACATTGCATTCATTTTCTTATGGATTATATGAAGAATAAATCACGCCAGAATGATCCGATAACAGGGGACCTTTATGCAACAGCCCTTTGATTATGATGTAATCATAATTGGTTCAGGAGCTGCAGGCCTGACTACCGCCCTGCAATTGCCCTCACATATTCGTACGGCTCTTTTCAGCAAGGATTTATTGTGTGCCGGGTCAACATACTGGGCCCAGGGGGGGGTCGCTGCAGTGTTGGATCAGGTTGGGGACAATATTGACCAGCATGTCCGGGACACCCTGGTCGCTGGTGCCGGATTATGCAATGAATCTGCTGTTCGGCATATTGTTGAAAATGGACGGGAAAGCATAGATTGGCTGATCAATCAGGGGGTTCCATTCACACCCGATAACACGGTTGACAGGCCGTTCGATTTCCACCTTACCCGGGAAGGTGGACACAGTTCCCGCAGAATCATTCACGCAGCCGATGCCACTGGCAAAGCCATCTCAGACACCTTGCTTGACCAGGCTAAGTCAAGATCCAATATAGACCTGTTTGACTTCCACCTGGCTATTGATTTGATCACCACGAGCAAACTTGACAACTCTCCTGAAACGAAGGAACACCGATGCGTTGGTGCCTACATGCTTGATCTGAAAACTGATCAAATAAAGGTATTCAGAAGCCGGTGTACTGTCCTTGCAGCCGGTGGAGCCAGTAAGACCTACCTCTATACCAGTAATACCGACGGAGCATCCGGTGATGGCATTGCAATGGCATGGCGAGCCGGATGCCGGGTTGCCAATATGGAATTCAACCAGTTCCACCCGACCTGTCTCTATCACCCAAACGCCAAGTCATTTCTTATTTCTGAAGCAGTTCGTGGCGAAGGAGGACTATTGAAACGCCCTGACGGCTCCCGGTTCATGAAAGAGTATGACCATCGGGAGGAGCTTGCTCCAAGGGATATTGTCGCCAGAGCCATCGATCATGAAATGAAACGTCTCGGTTCTGACTGCCTCTATCTGGACATCAGCCATAAGCCAGCCGAGTTTATTCGTTCCCACTTCCCCACTATTTACCAGCGATGCCTGGGCTACGATATTGATATCACCAGAGACCCAATCCCTATTGTTCCTGCAGCCCACTATACCTGTGGCGGCATTGTCGTTGATAACAGTGGTCAAACAGATACCAAAGGCCTTTTTGCTGTCGGAGAATGCAGCTTTACCGGCCTTCATGGCGCTAACCGACTGGCCAGCAATTCCCTGCTTGAATGTTTTGTATCAGCGAAAAGCTGTGCTCAACAAATCCGGGATACTATTCAGCGATATCCGGAGCCACCATTACTGCCACACTGGGATGAGAGTCAGGTAACCGATTCTGATGAAAATGTGGTCATCGCCCATAACTGGGATGAGCTGCGTCGATTTATGTGGGATTACGTAGGCATTGTGCGGACGACAAAACGCCTGCAAAGGGCCATGAATCGTGTTGAATTGCTGCAATCTGAAATCAATGAGTTTTACCGCAACTTTAAAGTCAGCAACGACCTCATTGAGCTTCGGAATCTTGCCCAGGTATCCGAGCTGATCATACGATGCGCGATGGCCAGAAAAGAGTCCCGGGGCCTGCATTACACTCTGGACCATCCTGATAAGGCTGAATATCCTGAAGATACTATTCTGGTTCCGGAGAACTACCCTTCTTTTGACCGAAGAGGCAAGACGATTCAAGAATAAGCCTTAGCCTGAAAGCATGTAACTCAATGGGATCTGCACTGTCCGGAAACAGAATCAGGTAAGATGGACGGTGCTTACCCTCAACTCTCAGCCTGAAACAGATCAGCATTGAGGTAACTACAACCTCCCCTTCTGGCCACGCCCTGACCCACTGCTCTCCCAATTTAACACGCCATTGATCAGTCATCAGACGAATACTGTTGATACTGGATGCGTGCTGAAAAATAATATATCTGAGAGAGTACCAACAGAAATAAATAATCAGGGCTGCAGCGAAAACCACCTTAATAATGATCCAGATGGAAGCGAGCCACAATGCCAGAAAGGCTGCAAAGTGGCATAGAACGATAAGAACAAAATGATAATAAGAACGCCTTAATGTAACTTCACAAAGGCTCACCCTTGTATCGCCCACGATCCAATACCCTATCCACCATGCGGCTCAACGCCTGATCCTCCGGCCTTACTCCACTCATGAACCAGCTGAAGATATCCGGATCCTCGCACTCCAACAGTTTTACATAGGTTTGCTGATCTGCTTCACTCAAGTCAGGCAACGCTTCCCGGGTAAATGGCTCCAGCAGCACATCCAACTCAAGCATCCCCCGGCGACTCCGCCACTGAAGGCATTTTAATTCATTTTCGCCCAGCATTTCAGAATAACTCCAATGGTGAATTTTGCCGGGAATTATACCTTTATATTTTCCGCAATAATCCTCTATTATTGCGATTAATCAGATAACAGGGTGATCAGATGTCCACTGACTGGAAGATCTATTTAAAAACTCAGGGTGCTGTTTATGAAGGAGAACAGCTGACCGGTTTTTCGGAGACACCAAAAACACTAAACGCCGATGCGGTCTCCGTACTATCAGGACACAACCTGATCAGCGTCGATGGAACGGATCGCCAGAAGTTTTTACAGGGGCAGATTTCAACCCATATGACACAACTTGAAGCCTTTCATCACAGTACCGGTGTAGCCTGTACTCCCAAGGGGCGCATGTACACAAACTTCAGAATTATGGATAACGGAGAAAAATATCTTCTTTCCATAGGCTCTGATTTAACTGAAATGACCATCGAAACACTAAAAAAATACGCTGTTTTTTTCAAAGTTCAGCTTACCGCTCAACCAGACTTTCTAATGATTGGCTTATCCGGAGAAAATATAAAGTCGAAACTAACCAGAATTTTTCAGGACACACCACTCCCGGAAAATAATGAAGTAATAAAAATTCCCAATCAGGGCTACCTGATGAAAACCCCTGGCATTCGCACACGATATGAGCTTTGGCTTCACCTGAATGACCTGCCCCACTGGTGGCCAGTCTTAACAAAAGAACTCACACCAACAACCGAAGATTTTTGGCAATTGCTGAATATTGAGTCGGTAATTCCAGGGATACACAAAGAAACGGTTGAGAAATACATCCCTCAACAACTTAACCAGCCATCCCTGGGAGGCGTCAGCTTCAGAAAGGGCTGTTATACCGGGCAGGAAATTGTTACCCGGATGCAAAATCTTGGTCAGCAAAAAAGCCGCTGTTACCGGTTGACCTTTGAAGATGCTCTACCACCTGCCATCAATACCCGTCTTTATAACAGTGATGGCAAGTCTATTGGCGAGATCATTCAGGCTGGCCGCAACATTGAAACTAAAGAGATTGAATTACTGGCAGTCATTCGTATTGATGCAGCTGAAGCCAATGATGTATTCCTGACGTCTGAAAAAAACCAGCCATTGCAGGTTCATAAACTGCCTTATCCAATAGATCCTAAGGCTGAACTCCAGAAGTAAGGAGCTTCAGCCAGTAGGAGCTTCAGCCAGTAAGAGCATCAACCATTTGAGCCCCCGGAATCACCCCCCTGACTCCGGGTTAACAAACTAACTTCTAACCAGGGCTTGCTTAATGGATAACAGCATGGAGTATGCCTCGTCCAAATCGTAGCTGATAACAGCCTCCTGAAAAGCCTTCAGCACTTTCTGATCAACCTGATCTTTAAGACCCTGTAATAATGATGGCAGCAGAGAAACCACCTCTACATCACCTTCGCTGAGTTTATGCTCCATATCAAGAATAAGCTTATTAAGCTCCTCTACTTCAATAGCACCTTCACCAGCAGGTTCCAGTTCTTCTTTTACCGGTGGCAAGTGTTCCAAACCTTCCATCACCTGCGCAAAAGCAAAGACAAAGGAATCCATTAAATCGCTATCAGGAATTTCCAACTGTTGACGCAAACTTTTCTCAATCTGAGAAGTCAGATCATGCAACCGTTTTGCCCCCAAATTGCCCGAAACCCCTTTCAAAGCATGCAATAACTGACCAGCTTCCTGCCATTGGCCTGTTTCCAGATACCCCTGTAATTGAACCAAATCTTCTTTTTGACCTTTATAGAAGTCCGTCAGCAACTTTTCATAGAGCGATTGATTCCCCTGCAATCGGCCAAGTCCTTCATCCACATCAATGCCGGGCAGCATCAAACAAGAAGACCGATCCATATCCTGCGCCAGATCCATAGAGTGAAGCACATCGGTTTCTCCAGCCTGCAACCAGTGGCGAACCATCTGTTTCAAAGCCTCAGGGCTCAATGGCTTGGATATATGGTCATTCATTCCGGCCTGAAGACATCGTTCGCGGTCACCCGTCATTGCATGAGCCGTCATGGCAATAATAATCAGCTTATTTTTGCCAAGTTTTCTTCGAATCATCCGGGTTGCCTGATAGCCATCCATTTCAGGCATCTGAATATCCATAAAGACCAAATCAAAATCTTCACTTCTAACCCGCTCTACCGCTTCCACACCATTCGTCACCATCACCACATCAAGACCCATTCCTTCCAGCAATTCCCGGGCTACCTGACGATTAATCTCATTATCTTCAGCCAGTAATATGCGCCCCCTGGGCATGATTTCACAGAAGCGGGCCTCTTCAATAACGGCAAGTTCCTGTGAACCCGGACGGTTCAATATTCTCAGAATGGTTTCAACCAATACAGAATGATTCACTGGCTTAATCAGAAAAGCATCCACTTCGTCAGAAGCCTTTGTCATCACTTCTTCCCGACCATAAGCAGAAACCATAATCAGCTTCGGCTCTACCGCCAGATTCAACTTATGGATACTTTCTGCCAGCTCGATACCATCAAGATCCGGCATTCTCCAATCAAGCAGAACCAGAGAAATAGCGTCCTGTTGACTGGTGTTCTTTTGTTGAAGAAGCGCCAGTGCTTCATCACCATGCCCTTTTTCCCAGGTTTCGCATCCGGATATTTTCAAATGACTGAGAAGCAACGCCCTGGCTTCGGCATTATCATCAACAACAAGAACACGAACACCCGCCAGAGACTTTTCAGACGGCTTTTCAGACAGAGCGGCCTGATGGCCAACACCCAGCTCAACAGCAAACTTGAAAACACTGCCTTTTCCTGGCTCAGACTCAACGGAAATATCACCATTCATCATCTGCACAAGGCTTTTACAGATAGCTAGCCCAAGGCCAGTGCCACCAAACTTTCGGGTGGTAGAACCATCAACCTGGGAAAATGACTGGAATAACTTGCCCTGTTGCTTCTTGCCAATCCCGATCCCCGTATCCGTTACCGAAAACTCCAGCCTGACCACATCCTCCCGGCTGGAAAGTAGCTGTACAGAAACATTAACCTCACCTTCACTGGTAAACTTCAACGCATTGTGCGTCAGATTAATCAGGATCTGCCCCAGCCTGAGGGGATCGCCTTGCAACTGCCGGGGTACCTCTGGCTGAATATCATAAGTTAAAGTAAGGCCTTTCTCTTTTGCCTTGATACTGCTGAGGTTATATACGCTGTCAAAAACACCGCCGAGGTCAAACTCAATACTTTCCATACTGAGTTTACCCGCTTCAATTCTTGAGAAATCAAGGATGTCATTAATAATACCCAGAAGATCATGGGCAGAGGTTTGGATTTTACGGACATAATCCCTTTGTTGATGGGAAAGTTTCGTCTCCTGAACCAGATGGCTCAGGCCAATAATGGCATTCATCGGGGTACGAATCTCATGACTCATATTGGCAAGAAAATCGCTCTTTGCCTGGTTCGCCTGATCCGCTACTTCTTTTGCCTTGTGCAACGTCTCTTCAGCCTGTTTACGGTCGGTAATATTCCGGCCAGAAGCAAACAGATACCCCTCCCCTTCATACTCCATATAATTGGCCGTCACTTCCACTGGAAAAACCGTTCCATCCGAGGTCTTTCTCAGGGTTTCATAGGTCATCCCTTTTCTGAGAACCAATTGCTCCCAGAGCTTTTCCCAGGAACTGCGCGTCACAGCAGGATTAATATCCATAATGGATTTCTCCATCAACTCTTCCTGAGAGAATCCCAGCGCTTTACAGGCAGACTCATTGACATACTTGTGGCTGCCATCCCTGCGGAACCAGTGAATATGGTCACCGGCACTATCAAGAGAAAAACGGGCCATGGACAGTTCCCGTTCTCTTTCTATCTGATGGGTGATGTCCACCATGGTACCGATAACCCGCATGGGCTGATCCATCTCATCCCTGAACACCACTTTGCCCTTGCTGCGAACGGTGGCATAGCTGCTGTCTTTTCTGCGTATGCGGTAAACAAACTGGAAAGATTTATCAGACGTTGCCAGTTGATGGTCAAAGAACTTAGTTGCTGATAATTTATCCTTTGGATGGATCAATCGACGCCATGCACGAATAGTCTGCAGTAACTCACCCGGCTGATAACCTAACATGGTCTGATAACGGGGACTCAAATACATCAAGTCCTGCCTGACATCCCAATCCCACAAACCGTCAGAAGCCGCATCCATCGCTAACTGATAGCGTTCTTCACTGTGTCTTAAGGCATCTTCTGCATTCTGGCGATCACGGGCGACGGCAACCAGTTCGCCCATCCGGCGCAGCAAGTCCATTTCACGGATGTACACCTGATACTTCCCGGGGATATTGATCAGACCAATGCCGCCTACCACCCGACCAAACAGCATCATGGGTGCATAGACCCCAATAGTGATCTCTAATCGATCAAGAATGGCCGCACCTTCCAGGTCACCCTTTTGCAGAACTTCATCCCGAATCAGAATATTGACCTGATCCTTCTTTACTTCTCCGTAGATATTGGAAAAGTCATGATCAAATAACGCTTCAAAGGCATCAGGGTCCGGATTGCTTCTACGGGTCCAATAATGCTCAATTCGAGCCCTCGGCTCCCAGCAAAAAATACAAACGGCTTCAGCATTGAGATAATTCCCAAGCTGACTGAGAAAATAGTTGTTAGCCTCACGAACCGGCTGATCCATAAAGTGCCTGGAAATATCACTGAGCAAACGATCCAGTTCTGAACGAACCCGAAGCCCTTCTTCCGCTTTTTCCCGATCCGCAATCTCAATGGTCAAACGACGATTCCAGTAAACAATCAGAATCAGTGTCACCAGGATCAGCACTAAACCAATAAACAACTCTTTATTTGGCCGCCACATCCCCCCCTGAATAGAGAGCCAGCTACTCTCAAGAGCCTCACGGTCCTCCGGCGTAATGGTATCAACCACTTTCTCAAGAATCTCGGCCAGCTCAGGTGAGTTATTTCTTGATGCCATGCTGAACTCATAGTTAAAGCCCGCTTCAGCGACCACCTGTAAATTGGTAATCTTCATCCGCTCAATTTCATAGCTGGCAGAGGCAAGATTGACAATCATGGCGTCAATCACACCACTGGCAACCTGATTAAGACCTCTGGCTATGTCAGGGATACTGACAAAGTGAATTCCGGGGTATTTCCTGCGAAAATTTTCATAGGTTACATAGCCCGGCGTAAAACCAACTTTCTTACCCTTGAGATGAGCCGGAGAACGGATACTTTTATCAGAAACACGGGCAAGAACCACTGCCGGCACACTGACCAGCGGCTTGGTAAAATTCAGATAGCGGCTACGCTCTTCCGTTTTTTGCAGCATCGCCACTGCATCAACCTCATGGCGATAAGCCTGACTTAATGCATCAGTCCAGACAGGATCCTGATGAAGCTGGAAGGTAATCCCAAGCCGGTCTTCCAGAAGCCTGAGATAATCAATGGCGATACCCTGCCACTGACCTTTGCTGTCGATGAAAGAGAACGGTGGCTTATTATTGTCAACCAGGACACGAATAACCGGATTTTCGCCTAGCCAGCTCCGCTCATCATCCGTTAACTCAACAACAGAACCACTTAGACGGAAATAACGATCCTGACTACTGATAACCCATCGGTTTTCTATCTGACGATATTCATCCGGTGAAATCGCCCTGAAGCCATCATTCAGAACCGGCAATAACTCACTGGAAGTGTTCTGTAAAACACCCGCACCAACGGCCTCATTCAAATTAAAGTACGGACTGGAATTAACTTCACCAACCAACCCCAGACGATGCAATGCTGAACGAACCACCACCGGCTCACCAAGAAACGCATCAATTTCACCGGCAAATAAACTATTAATGAGTTCTGATACACTGGCTCTCACCACGGGATAAGCTTCAGGAAGCCAGCGCCGGACAAACTCTTCCTGACTGGACGAGCGGATTACCCCCAGTTTTTTACCGATTAGCTCAGAACCCGGGTCATCCAGCTCGTTATTGGCCCGGAAGTATATGCGGGTATTCAGGCCATAATAAGGATTGGTCAAGGCCATCCACTGGCTCCGCTCCATGGTTGGTGATACAGCGGCAATCACATCCACCTTACCGGACTTTAAGGCAACAATACTCTCGCCCATGGGGCTGACCCTGAAGCGAACGGGCTTGCCGGTCTTTTCTGACCATAAATTCCAGATATCAACGAACAGGCCGGAGGGTTTTCCCAGGGCATTAATAAAAGAGAGTGGGGCAAGACCTGCATCCAGAGCCACTGTCAGGCTTTCCTGGCTGCCAGGGGTAAGTCGAAACCAGTCCTCAAGAATCTCAGACCTCTCCTTGTCCGTCACCTTAGCCATACCTGCTTCCACCATAGCCACAAGTTCGGGTCGACCGGGAGCCGTCAGGGCTTTCACTTCAGATGGCTTCAGGGGTGTTTGCATCATCTGATACTCATCATCAGCCCCAAAATTTGCCAGATAATATTGTAAGCCTACCGGCCCCCCCAGGATGGCATCCACGCTGCCTTTGGTTGCCGCATCGACCATGGATGGATAAGAAAGAAAAGGAACGGCCAACGTCTTTTCATTCAACAGCTCTAATCTCGGGTAACCGTTGAAACCCTTGATATAACCTATCCTGAGGCTATCCAGCGCTGCAGAAAAACTATCGACCTGATGACTTTTCCCGACAAACAACACCGGTGTAAACGTATAGATAATCGCCCCACTTGAACGCTTAAACAGCTCCTCGTGCCCCGGGGGAACATAAGCCAGCAAATCAACTTCTGAACGCTCAAACTGCTTCTGAATTTGATCCCGTGTGGACGCTACAAACTGTATTGAAATATCATTTTTTTGCGCCCAAAGCTGCCAGAGATCAAGTATCAGACCATCAGGCTGGCCCTGATCATTGTCAAACATCCAGGGGGCATCATCGGTAAAATAGGCAATTCTGACGGGCTTTTTACCACTTGCGGCGTAAAGGCCATCGCTGACAAATAACATCAGCAGAAAAAACAGGAGGTATAGAAACGTCCATGAATTTGGTCGGGAATAACGGCTCAGTGCGAAGGGCATAGTAATTCGAAATAAGTCAGGGAACCGGAAAAACCGGGCTATATTACCCTGAAACGAGGCAATCACCTATTAAGGAATTGCCCCTTTAAGAACTTCCCCATTTCAACGAACGTTGCCCGCCGCCCGATGCCCAAAAAAGCAGGTTTCGCTTGTGCTTTGCGGGCAACGGGGAGCGGACAACGGCCTTAACAAGTTTCAGTAAAATGCAGATCTTATTTCGGAACAATTCCTGAAGAGAGGGAAAATTCGGTTATTTGCTAGAATAACAAGGACAATAACTAATCAGGTGGAAACTATGGAAAGCGAACAATTATCAATGAGACAGGTTGATGCCAGCAAAAAAGCCATTGCTCAGGCCAGGTCATTGATGGATTCAATGAAATCATTGAAGAAAAAATTGCATTTAAGTGATGGCTGCGGCCAGCGCTTCCTGCAAAAAACCCACCCGGACCTGGCACTGTTACAAAAAGCTGAACAGGAGATTGCTGCGCAATACAGTGGTACACCCACAGATAGTCAAAAGAACAACACCAGGAATAAAACAAAATTACTGAACAATCTGTCCCGTCACGACCAAATCTGATATCCATCAATCCCTGTTGACAGCATGATGGATAGCACCGACAGTAGCCTTTATCTGCAGGCTACTGGCGACCCCCTCCCGTGCTCACCATCTATCATTCAAACCATCTGGACGTACTTAAGGATCTACTGGTAGAACTTATTCGCCAGAACCCACCGGCCAATCCCCTCGAAGATGAACAGATCCTGGTGCAAAGCCCCGGAATGGCTCAGTGGCTAAGACTTGAGCTGGCAAAAGGACTGGGGATTGCGGCCGGCATCAATTTTCCGCTTCCCGCCAGTTTTCTCTGGCAGATGTATACCCTTGTTCTTCCTGATGTGCCGGCCCGGTCAGCCTTTAACAAGGAATCCATGACCTGGAAGCTTATGGATTTGCTGGACTCAATGAAGACAGAGCCTGATTTTGCGCCCCTGGCCCAATATCTGGCCAACGATGATGATGACATTCGGAAATTCCAGCTTTCCGGAAAGATTGCGGATATTTTCGACCAGTACCTGGTCTATCGCCCAGACTGGGTTATTGATTGGGAGCAGGATAAAGACACCGCACTGATTGCGGCAGAACAGCCCTGGCAACCAAAACTGTGGCGGGCACTGGTAGCGAGAACCGCCGAACGGGGTCAATCGCCCTGGCACCGGGCTAATATGCACAGCCGGTTTATCCAAACCATGGCGGAAAGCGCCAAAGTTAGCGAGATACCATCACGACTGTTTGTTTTTGGTATCTCCGCCCTGCCACCACACTTTATCGAATCCCTTGAAGCGCTGGCGCTGCATACTGATGTCCACCTGATGGTCAGCAACCCCTGCCAGCACTACTGGGGCGACGAACGGGATCCAAAATTCATTCGCAAACTGGCCGCACGGAAATTACTCAACCAGCATAACCAGACACCTTCCGATAAAGGCTGGTTCAGTAAATCCGGCCTTTCCCTGGATAACCTTGATGCCATTGGCAATCCTCTGCTGGGTTCCATGGGCAAACTGGGTCGGGATTACTTCCACCAGCTCCACAGCCTTGATGCATTTGATGTGGATGTCTTCGTGGATGATTATACCGACACCGTTCTGGGTGCACTGCAACGGGATATTTTTGAACTTCATGACCGAACGGCGCCCGGACAACAAACACCACTCAAGCCTGACCCATCCCTGCAGGTTCACCGTTGCCACAGCCCGTTAAGAGAAGTTGAAATCCTCCACGATCGTTTACTGGACATGTTCGATCAGGATCCGGAACTGACACCCAAAGATATCGTAATCATGCTGCCGGACATTGACAGTTATGCCCCCTGGATACGGGCCGTTTTTGGCAGTATTGATGATCAGCGCCGTATTCCCTTCGCCATTTCTGATATCAGTGCCCAGAGCGAACACCCGATACTCTCGGCCCTGCTAAAACTGCTGGTGCTGGATAACAGTCGCTGCTCCGCCCCCGAGCTGATGGAGCTATTAGAAGTACCGGCCATTCAAAACCGCTTCAAACTAAAGGCTGCCGATTTGGATATTCTCCGCCAGTGGACCCAGGATTCCGGTATTCGCTGGGGGCTGACGCCAGCTCATCAGGCGCATTTTGACTTACCGGAGCTTAACGCAAACTCCTGGCTGTTTGGCATCCGTCGTATGCTGCTGGGGTATGCCATGCCGGAAAGCACGGGAGTCTACCAGGGCGTTTTACCACTGGACGCAGTACAGGGAATGAATGCTGCCCTGGCGGGTTATCTGGCCAGCTTTGTCAGTGCTGCCGGACAACTGATCGCAGAACTGGACACCGATCGCAATATTGATGAATGGATCCAGTTTACCAACGCTCTGCTGGAACAGTTTTTTGATACCGCATCTCTGGAATCCTCCGAAAGTGATGAGTCCGCCCTGAAACTGGTCCGGGACACCCTGGCGCATCTCTATGAGCAGCTTCAGGAAGCCGGTTATAACCAGCCCCTCTCACGAACCGTCTTTATCAGTTACCTGTCAGACCGACTGTCTCAGCAACGCAGCAGCCAGCGTTTTCTGGCCGGTCAGGTTAACTTCTGCACCCTGATGCCCATGCGCTCCATCCCGTTTAAAGTGGTGTGCCTGCTGGGTATGAACGATGGCGCTTATCCCCGGAGTATTGCCCCCGCCGGATTTGACCTGATTGCCCGCCATGGCCGCCGTGGTGACCGGTCCCGCCGGGAAGATGACCGCTATCTGTTTCTGGAAGCCCTGCTATCTGCCCAGAACACACTCTACATCAGCTATATTGGACGACGCATTCAGGATAACAGTGAAAGAATCCCATCCGTACTGGTCACCGAGCTGCTCAATTACTGTGAGCAGGGATTTGCCTTAACACCCGAACAACTGCTCACGGAACATCCCCTGCAAGCGTTCAGCCCCGGTCACTTTTTGCCGGATACGTCACAACAGGCTCTATTCAGCTATATCCATGAATGGCTACCCGCCGCCGTTCGGGATGAACTCCCCCCTGCTCCATTCTTAACCGAGCCATTGCCTGAGCCGGAGGGTTTTAATAAAGAGTCTGTAGAACTGGCGGAGCTACTGCGGTTTTTCAGCAACCCTTGCCGGTACTTTTTCAACCGCCGGTTAAAAGTCTATTTTTCCGTGCAGGATCAGGCACTGGAAGATACCGAAACCTTTGCCATGGGGCCGCTGGAAAATTATCAACTGAAAAATGAACTGCTCAACAGTCTTATTTCCCGTGAAGACCAGGGCACTCTGACCCATCGACTGCAATCCAGAGGCGACCTGCCTCACTCAGCCTTTGGCCGTTTACTGCTGGAAGAACAGATGGTCAGCCTGACGCTTATGGCTGACAAACTGCAAATAGCTACAGAGCAGGAACGACCGGATCAGGAAGTCAATCTGCTGATTAATGGTCACCATGGCAAGATTACCAATATTCAGATAACCGGCTGGCTGAAAGGACAGCACTCTGGCGGTATGGTTCGTTACCGTCCAGCCCGTTTCAAGGGAAAAGACCTGATCAGAAACTGGATTGAACACCTTTGTCTGTCCATGACCAACAACCCGGGCATCACAAAAATCTTTGATCTGGAAAATGAATGGTGTCTGCCAGTCATTGCCCCTGATAAAGCAGAACAGCACCTGGCAACTCTGGTGCATTATTACCACCTCGGGCAGACCAAACCCCTTGCCTGGTTTCCGGAAACCGCCTTCAGCTGGCTTAAAGCAGACCCGGATAATGATCCTGACAAAGCGGAACAGGCCGCGGAAAAAACGTTTGCCGGTGATGGGTTCTACAACATGGGAGAAAACAGTGACGAGTACATCCAGCGGGTCTATCCCGAACTGACACTACCCGCCCTGGCAGAAATGACCAGCCTGACCCCGGAAATCCTTACCCCTGCCTTCAGCCATCTTCAGGAGGCAGAACAGTGAGCGAGCAACCATTGACCGACGATACCACGGTACGATTCCCGGAAACCCTGGATCCCCATGCCCTGCCCCTCCATGGTGTGCGCCTGATTGAGGCCAGTGCCGGCACCGGTAAAACCTATACCATCGCCAACCTGTACCTGCGTATTCTGCTGGGCCATGGCAGTGAACCAACACGCCATGAGACCCCGCTGAACGTTGACCAGATTCTGGTGGTGACCTTTACCGAAGCCGCCACCGGTGAGTTGCGCGACCGTATCCGTGCCCGTATCCATCAGACCCGGGAAGCCTTTATTGCCGGTGAGTCCAAAGATCCGTTCATCCACCAGCTGATTCAGGACATGGACCAACGGGAGCACTGCATCGACAAGCTGTTGTTGGCAGAACAGCAGATGGATGAAGCCGCCGTTTTCACCATCCATGGCTTTTGCCAGCGGATGCTGAAACAGCATGCGTTTGAAAGCGGCACCCTGTTTTCCAGCGATCTGGTGACGGATATAGAGCCCATGTTGCAGCTGTGCGCTGCCGATTACTGGCGTCGCTCGTTTTATCTGCTGGATAAACCGCTGGTGAAACTGGTGCGATCTATCTGGAAAACCCCCGGCGACCTTCTGCAACACCTGAGAAGCTGGATCGGTTTATCAGAACTGACGCTGGCCGGTGATACCGTGCCGGATTCCATGGATGCCTTTCAACAGCAATACCTGCAACCCGCCATGGAACTGAAACAGTTATGGGGGGAAAACCGCCTTGAACTGGAAGATATGATCCTGAACTGCGGACTGGGTAAAAGAAGCAAACCCCTCAACCGTCTCAATGAAATGGCCGCGTTCATCGATGCTGAGGACCTGATCCCAAGACTCAACAAAGGCAAGGAAGGCTGGGAAATATACAGCTCAGAGATCGTTGCAAAGAGTCTGACTAAAGCAGGCAAGATGCCGGAGCACCCAATATTCGGGAAGATCGATGAATTCCTGTCCCTGCCTCACACGCTGGAAGAGAGCCTCAAAGGGTTTATCACCAGAGATGCACTCATCCATATCAAAAAACAGTTAAAACAACTGAAGGACAGCCACTACCAGCTGTCATTTGATGACCTGCTGACCAATCTGGCCGCCGCCCTGTTTGCCGGAGAACCAGGAAACGACGGTTATAATGGTGAACTGCTGGCCCAGGCCATTCGTGGCCAGTTCCGTATCGCCATGATCGATGAGTTTCAGGATACCGATCCATTGCAATACCGGATTTTCAATAAAATCTATATGGAAGGGGGCGACCCGGGTATCGGCCTGTTTATGATCGGAGACCCCAAACAGGCAATTTATGCCTTTCGGGGGGCGGATATTTTCACCTACATGACTGCACGGGAGCAGGTTCACAGCCACTACACCCTGGGTACTAACTGGCGTTCCAGTGATGCCATGGTCTCCGCCGTGAACACTGTATTTCAACAGTCTGATTCACCCTTTATCTACAACGACAGCATTCCTTTTGCCCCCGTGCTTCCCTCACCGGGCTCTACCGGCAAGCGCCTTTATGTTGGCGGGGAAGCGGCACCGTCCATGACGCTCTGGCTACAGCAGGTCGATGATAGCCCAACCGTGAACAGTGACCGTTATCTGGAGACCATGAGCCAGGCCACAGCAACGGAAATCAACCGTCTGCTGACGGCCGCCGACAAGGACCATTGCTTTATTGACGACAATGGCAAAAAACAACGGTTGCAGCCGGGGGATATTGCCATACTGGTGCGCAGTGGCCGTCATGGTAAAAAAGTCAGGGAGGCACTGGCAGCGCAGAATATTCCCAGCATTTACATGAGCAACCAGGACTCGGTATTTACCTGTCAGGAAGCCAGAGACCTGGAAAAAATCTTACAGGCCTGCCTGCACCCCACCAGCGAACGAATGCTGAAAGCGGCACTGGCCACCCCCCTGTTCCACCTGGACGCCCCAACCCTGGAAGCCTTGAATGTGGACGAACAGGCCTGGGAAGAAGCGGTAGAAGAATTTACCGGTTTTAACACCACCTGGTTCAGCAAAGGTCTGCTACCAATGTTGCGGCAGCTTATTTTCCAGCGAAACATAGCCGAACGCCTGCTGGCCCTGCCCAACGGCGAACGGCGTTTAACCGATCTATTACATCTCGGTGAGCTACTGGCCGTGGCCAGCATGGAACAACAGGTACCCTCTGCCCTGGCCCGATGGTTTTCCGAACAGGTAACCCGCCCCAACAACAATGCGGATGACCAGCAGCTTCATCTGGAAAGTGAACGGAACCTGGTAAAAATCATCACTATCCATAAATCGAAGGGACTCGAATATAAGGTGGTGTTTATCCCCTTTATCTGCCATCTGCGTAAAACGGATTCACCGCTTTATCACGACCCCGAAACCCATGAGACCACCCTGTCCCTGATCCGCTCTGATGAAGCCCTGGGCTTCGCCGAAAAAGAGCGACTGGCCGAAGACCTGCGCTTGCTATATGTGGCACTGACCCGGTCGGTTTACTGCTGCTACCTTGGCATGGCACCCTTTAAATCCGGCAAGGCTACCAAAGATGGCAAGACTCAATTGCATCAAACCGCCATTGGCTATCTGCTGAATAAGGGGGAGGAAATCTTGAGTCCGAACCTTGGCCCACTGCTGGAAGCCGTTTCCGAAGCCTGCGCAAACCAGCAGATTATTATTGCAGCGCCCCCTGAAGATTCACTGCCGTCTTATCAACCGTTAACCTCACAGGATACCGGGTTAAGCGCCAGAGCCTTCGCTGGAAACATTGAGAATAACTGGTGGACCACCAGTTATTCCGCCCTGTCGCGCCACTCTTTTTCTGATGAGAGGTCTGACAAAACTTCAGATGCCAGTATTGAGAGCCCCGGATTCGATATCGATACCATCAATGAATCCACCACCGTGACCAGTGAGGAAGAAACCGACCCATTCAGCCTGTTTAATTTCCCGAAAGGCGCTCATCCCGGTACCTTCATGCATACCCTGTTTGAAGAGATGGATCTGGATCAGGTTCGTGCAGGCAACCATGATCTCTACCTGGACAGCTATGTGCTAGAACAACTGACCCGGGCGGGCTACGGCGCAGAGTGGCTGAGTGCCATCAAAGGCATGTTATTAAACTGCCTGACGGCCCCCCTTGATGGTGCTGACCTGCGCCTGCTGGATTTACCCGATTCCGCTCGCCGGGTCGAAATGGAGTTCTATTTACCCATTGAGCATCTGGATGCCCGACATTTGAACCAGCTGATTTCAGCCCATGACCCGTTGAGCGAAAAAGCAGGCTCACTGCAGTTTCGCCCCATGAAAGGCATGCTGAAAGGATTTATCGATTTAACCTTTGAACACCAGGGGCGCTGGTATGTTCTGGATTACAAATCCAACTGGCTGGGCAGCAAGGCCAGTGACTATGACCGGGAAGCCATGACAGCGGTGATGGTGGAGCACCGTTATGATCTCCAGTACCAGCTCTACTCCCTGGCCCTGCACCGGTTACTCAGACAGCGCTTGCCGGGTTATGACTTTGAACAGCACTTTGGCGGTGTCATTTATCTGTTTCTCCGTGGCGTTCAGGCTGATGACCCACGTCAGCATGGCATATTCAATCACAAACCTTCTTACCCGCTTATTGACAGTATTGATCAGCTATTCACTGGCGAACTCAGGGAGCCTGCGGCATGTTGAAACGATTACAGGCACTGGAACAGCAGAACATTATCCGCCCCCTGGATTACCAGTTCGCCACACTGATGCACTCCATGCATCCTGACCCGCTGTTAGCCCTTGTGGCAGCCCAGGTCAGTTATGAGTTGGGTCGGGGTAATGTCTGCATGATGATTAACCCATCTTCAGATCTCACGCTATTCGGTCTGGATACTGCAGAAAACAGCCTGCTTATTGATACCTGCGGTGTTGCCAAAACTGACTGGCCAGACTACCTGCAAAATATCCCCCTGATTGGTGATGGCTCTGAACCATCACCACTGGTATGGGATCATAACCGGCTTTATCTCTATCGCTACTGGCAGTACGAAAAGAAGGTGGCTGATTTCCTGCAGCAACAAAGCCCGGCGCCATTGAATAATGAGGCTGCACGGTCGATTCTGACCCGACTGTTTCAGAGAGATTATGACTTTGTGTTAAGTCAATGCCGGGGCAAACCAGACGCAGCCCTGACTGCAGAACTGCGTAAATGGCTGGATATTGAGCCGGACAGCAACCTTGACTGGCCAGCAATTATCAGTGCTGTAAAGGATGTGCTGAAGAGTGTACTGAATAACCATCAGCCTGTTCATGTACTGGATCAACTTATTCCGGAATCCAGTTGTTTAAACTGGCAAAAAGTGGCTGCTGCCCTGGCTGCCAGTCGTTCTTTTTCCGTTATCAGTGGAGGCCCCGGCACCGGTAAAACCACCACGGTTACCCGACTACTGGCACTGCTGACCGAACTGGGCCTGACCACCAACACGCCACCGGATATCAAACTGGTGGCTCCCACGGGCAAGGCCGCTGCCCGACTGACGGAATCCATCGGTGGCGCATTATCCAGACTTAACTGCACTGAGGAAGTCCGTAAGCGCATGCCAACCCAGGCGGGAACACTCCACCGCCTGCTGGGGGTGTTACCGGGGAAGACAGGATTTATTCACAATAAAAACAACCGGTTGCACCTGGATATTCTGGTAGTGGATGAAGCCTCCATGATCGACCTGCCAATGATGAGTCATCTACTGGATGCCCTGCCCAACCATGCCCGGCTGATCCTTCTGGGTGACCGGGATCAGTTGTCCTCGGTAGAGGCTGGCAGCGTTCTGGGCGATATCTGTGCGGCGGCAAGCTCCGGTTATTCTGAAAGCCAGATATCTCTGCTGGAAGCACTTACCGGGCAATCACTAAAAGCGGCAGAAACACTGTCAGATAGAGAAGCCTCTATTGATAACAGGGTCTCAGACAGCCTCTGTCTGCTTCGAAAAAGCTATCGTTTTGATGCCCTTTCCGGTATCGGTAGCCTGGCAAAAGCCATCAACAGTGGCCAGGATACTGCTCTGAGAACCCTCTTTACTTCAGGTTTTCAGGATATCGAGCTTTACCCGGTAACCCGGGATTCAGGTTTTCAGCCACTGATTCAGCAATGCGTTGAAGGCTATCGCAATTACCTGACGCTCATCAGGGAGCAGTCAGATAAACAATCCATTCTTAACGCCTTTAACCAGTTTCAGCTCCTTTGTGCCTTACGGGAAGGACCTTATGGTGTTTCTGGTCTGAATCAAGAAATTCAAAAGGCACTGCAACAAAAAGGGCTGCTTGATGTAAGCGGGCAGTGGTATGAGGGTCGCCCGATCCTGATCACCAGAAATGACCACGGCCTTGGGCTCTACAATGGCGATATCGGCATTACCATCAAAGATTCCGAAGGCAGGTTAAAGGTAGCCTTTGAGCTGCCTGACCAACAAATCCGGGAAATTCTGCCCAGCCGGCTGCCAGAACATGAAACCGTCTTTGCCATGACCATTCATAAGAGTCAGGGTTCTGAGTTTGCCCATGTGGTGATGGTGTTACCCGACAAACACAGCCCTGTCATCACACGAGAGCTGGTTTACACGGGGATCACCCGGGCGAAGAGCAGACTGACGGTATTCTCTGAGATGGATATTCTGGTTAAGGCTGCAAACTCACCGACTCGCCGGGCATCAGGTCTTTACCAGCGGTTAACCCGCTGAATCGAAACATCTACTTCTCACATTGCATGATTGGGAAGTAGATGTTTTATCAATGAAACATGCTCAGGCAATACTGTTTTCTGGCTCGGGATCCTCATTACTATCATCATCATCACCATTCAGGCCCAGACACTGGCATATTCTGGAGAAAACGATCGCAAAAGCACCATTCCCACTGACATTGATCGCGGTACCAAAAGGATCAAAAATCATATAAACAGCGGTAATCAAACCCAGCATCTCGTCAGAGAAACCCATCAGACTCTGCAAGATGGGTCCAACAACAAGAATCACACCGCCCGGAACAGCAGCCACTGAAAATTTGGCCAGTGCGTAATAGAAGGCAAATATGGCAAAGCTTTGCAGATCGGGAATAGGCAAATTAAAGGTATTTAGTGTCACCAAAGCCAGAATAGTGAGGCCAATGGCACTCCCAATGGTATGAATATTGATGGTGGCAGGAACAATGGTTCTTGCCATGATCGGATTACTGATATTTTTTTCAGTACTTTCTATCAGGACCGGCATACTGGCAGCACTGGATACAGTACTGAATCCGGTTAGCCATGCGGGAAATACATTGCCCACATAAGTAATAAAAGTCCTGAAAGATAACCTTGCGGCCACAAAAAAGTAAATAAAGAGATAGGTGAGCTGAGAAACGATAACCAGTAGCAAAATCGGACCATAGGCGGTAATGGCCTGACTCAATATCCCATCAGCATGTAACTTGAAAGCAAAACCCAGAATAAAGAAAGGAAGTACAGGTATGAAGATATGTTTGAGAAACCAGCCGGAAACCTCACTGGCCTTAAAGGAAGCCTCCCGTAAAGACTGAATATCGAGCAGATTAACAACCATTCCTGCAATAAACCCGACAATCAGCGCATTCATATTGGTAAATAACGGTGGCAGATCAAACAGCCACATGGTGGTTAAACCGCTACCATCAATGCCATCCAGAGATATAGGCATGGAAATAATAGGCACCATAATACTGCCAATAGTATATCCTGTGAAAATGGCAGTGACATTGGAAGCAAAAACCGTGGTAATCAGCAGAAGGGTAAACAGCAGGGCGTTCTTTCCCATCCTGGCAAGGCAGGTCACCACAAAGCTGAAAACAATAAAGGGAAGCACAAAAACCAAAAGAGACTTAATGGTGAGACTCAGGGAGTAAAAAAAAGATTTAACATCGTAGCTCACCCAGGGTTCAGCAAGAAAGGGGATACACAGCACAACCATAAGCATTGCTGGTAGTTTGATTTTGGCAAGATGCTCAATAAGCTTCACGATTTTTCCCTTCCATAGTAATCAGACTGACTGTGGTCAAAACATAGTCTTTTTTCCTGTTTCGTCAAAATGTGACAGATATCTCACCCTGACTTTCACAAAGTTGATCAAATAGTGTCCCATCGCATTATTTCTCACTTTTCTAAAGAGAACGTAAGGAAACACCGCCATTTTCTGACATAGATCAAAAAACATACTTACCAAACCGTTAGGATACGCCCCCAACTGATTGATTAAATTAATAAACCCTCGGAGTTCATTTATGGCGCAGAAGATCAAGCTACCGTCTATGGGACAAGTGTCCCTGGTATTAGGCACCTTTCTGGTTCTCGCATTTTCGTTTACCGCCAAACTGAACCTTCCCATTCAATTGGCACTCTGTATCGGCTGGTTCCTGGCCATGGGACTTGGCGTCAAGCTGGGCCACAAATACAAAGACCTGGAAGCCGCCGCCGCTGAAGGTATCTTCAAAGGCACCGGAGCCATTCTGATTCTGCTTGCCGTAGGCGCACTGGTCGGCACCTGGATTGCCGGTGGTATCGTACCCTCCATCATTTATTACGGTTTGATGACCATTCACCCATCCGTCTTCCTGCTGGCTACCATGGTGATCTGTTCCATGACGGCTCTGGCTACGGGTACCTCCTGGGGTGCTGCCGGTACTGCAGGTATCGCCATGATGGGTATTGGCCAGGGTCTGGGCGTTCCTGCTCCTGTCACTGCCGGTGCCATTCTGTCCGGTGTTTACTTTGGTGACAAACTGTCACCCCTGTCTGACAGTGTTATCCTTGCTTCCTCCATGTCAGAAGTAGAGATCGTTGACCATATCAAGGGCATGCTGCCAATCAGCTTGACAGCCTATGTTCTGACCGCCATAGCCTTTACTATTTACGGCTTCCAGTTTGGTGGCAACGCCGATATGGCCCAGGTTCAGCAAGTGATGAATCTGATGAACGAAAACTTCAGTATCTCCTTCATGGCTTTTGTACCCGTTATCATTGTCCTGCTTTTACTGTCCAGGAAATTCCCATCCTATCCGGTCATTATGTTCGGTGCCGCACTGGGCATGGTATGGGCTGTTCTGTTTCAGGATCGTACGCCAGTTGAAGCCATGAACGCTCTGTGGGCACCTCTGGCAGTTGACTCCGGTAATGCCTTCCTGGATAACATCCTGAACCGTGGTGGTATGGTCAACATGCTGGGTTCCGTTGCTGTGATCATCTTCGGCCTTGGCTTTGGTGGCCTGCTGGATAAAGTCGGCATTCTGGAAACCATCGCCCATCAGTTTGAGAACCGCATCACCAACGAAGGCAACCTGACTGTTTACACCATTGTCACCGCATTCCTGGCCAACGTATTTGGTTCTGCCATGTACGTTTCCCTGATCCTGACACCAAAAATCATGGCGGGTAACTACGACCGTATGGGCGTTGACCGCCGTATGCTGTCTCGTAGCGCCGAGTTCGGTGGCACTCTGACTTCCGGTATGGTGCCATGGTCTGATAACGGTATCTTCATGGCTGGTCTGCTGGGTGTATCTACCTTTGCTTATGTACCTTATATGTGGATGAGCTTTATCAGTATTGGTCTCGTTATCGCTTTCGCTTACATGGGTAAATTCCGCCCTACCGATGGCAAGTATGTAAAGAAGGCAGAAGATCAGGCTGTTCAGGGCCAGATGGCTACTGCCTGATTACTCACTGATAGATGAATCTCTATGCCGCCCCATTTATTAAATTGAAGGGGGCGGTTTTTTTTTCAGCCTCTGCCTCAGATCAACCAGAGTGATTTGTCGAAGGGATAGACTTGATAAAAGTCCATGACCCAATGACAATCGCCGTTTATATCAGGCGACAGGCTGCTTCTTGAAAAAGAGCAGGGAACAAAAGTATGAGCAAGAAAATCTACGTTGCTTACACCGGTGGAACCATTGGCATGCGCCCTTCGGAGTCCGGTTATGTACCCGGTGACAATCTGATGGGACTGCTGGAAGAAAAGCTCCCTCCCGAAATGATGGCCAACCTGCCAGAGTTCGAACTCTATGAGTACCCGCAACTGATTGACTCCAGTAATATC
Source organism: Endozoicomonas sp. (assembly GCF_031844845.1). Classification (GTDB taxonomy): domain Bacteria; phylum Pseudomonadota; class Gammaproteobacteria; order Pseudomonadales; family Endozoicomonadaceae; genus Endozoicomonas. The sequence goes on along the minus strand of NZ_JAVRMB020000113.1, from coordinate 1,072 downwards.
CGTCCGGACAACTGGAAACAGATCGCCTCCGATATCGCCAGTCGTTATGAACAGTTTGACGGGTTCGTCGTCCTGCACGGTACCGATACCATGGCTTATTCCTGCAGCATGATCTCCTTTATGCTGCAAAACCTGCAAAAGCCAGTCATTTTTACCGGCTCCCAGATCCCGCTTTGTGAAGCCCGGACTGATGGTCTGGAAAATCTGGTTGGCGCCCTGACCATGGCCGCTGATGATCGAATCAAAGAGGTTTGTCTGTATTTCAACGGCCGTCTGCTGCGAGGAAACCGTTCACGTAAATTGAACGCCTACCTGTTTGATGCCTTTGACAGTCCGAACTATCCGTGGCTGGGCCGTGCGGATATCCACGTTGAACTCAATGAAACTCTGCTGTGGCAACCAAAAGGTAAAGAGAAGTTTCAACTGGAATGCGATTCGGAAACCCATGTTGGAATTCTGCAGCTATTCCCGGGTATTAATGCCCAGTGGATGGAGTCTGCCCTCAACCAGCCTATGGATGCCTTTATCCTGCGTACTTATGGTACCGGTAATGGTCCGGATGCTGATCATGCCCTGCTGGACACCTTTGCCAAGGCTACCGGAGAAGGCAAATTGATTGTAAACCTTACCCAGTGCCACCGTGGCACCGTCCACCAGGGTTGTTATGCAGCGGGTTCCGCTCTGGCTAAGACGGGGATTGTTGGGGGGCTTGATACCACCACAGAAGCGATGTTCTGTAAGCTGCATCACCTCTATTCTCTGGGTATGAGCACAGAAGAGGTGAAGGCAATGCTCAGCGTTAGCCTCGCGGGTGAAGTCTCTATCTGATTTTTTTATTCTCCCCCCCGACTATCGAACCAGGCTACTGAGATGAATGACCTTGAGTCATTCATCTCAGGATATTAACGTTTTAAAAGTGCCTCCAGAAAAGCTAAGTAGTTAACCAAATGAAATCATATATTCCTGACCGAACTGATCAAACACTCGTTTAACTTCAGCTTCAAAAGCCGCAAAGTTCATTATTTCAAAGAGGTTCAGCCATTCATACTTCACCTTCTCCCACAGCTTCTCT
>NZ_JAVRMB020000112.1:0-5499 GCF_031844845.1 Endozoicomonas sp. | reverse complement strand
GGTAGTAGCGTGTACTGGCCGTATCAATCAGATTTCTCCGGGCGCTGGTCATGGGCTCTCCTGTCAGGAATAAAATCAGTACAGAAGAAAAGTAGATTAGTTGTTCGAAGAGTCAAATTTATGGATGTCCTCATTTATCTTTTTATCTCCTCATTTGTCTTCTTCGAAGAGTCAAATTTATGGATGTCCTCATTTATCTTTATGGATATCTTTATGGATGTCCTCATTTATCTTTTTATGGATGTCCTCATTTATCTTTTTATGGATGTCCTCATTTATCTTTATGCATGTCCTCATTTATCTTTTTATGGATGTCCTCATTTGTCTTTGTCTTTCGAAGAGTCAAATTTATGGATGTCCTCATTTATCTTTTGTCTTTAAATTTATGGATGTCCTCATTTGTCTATTGTCTATGGATGTCCTCATTTATCTTTTTCATTTGTCTTTTCATTTGTCTTTAAATTTATGGATGTCCTCATTTGTCTGTCTTCCTCATTTGTCTCTTTATTGGATGTCCTCATTTGTCCCACTCATTTGTCCCATTTTGTTCATTATTTGTCCATGAGCCCGGCACTACCGGCGAGTGGGGTGTATGGCGTCAGGTAGAGAATAATCCCTTACCTGACATCACCGAGTCATAATCCGGCGATGTTTTCCAATATCAATATTCCTTATTCTGCACCCACCCATCGTCCCCCCGAACCATCGATTCGGTAAACCCTTCGTTGACGATGAGAATGATTTTCAGTTCAATAGACGGTTATAAAATAGCACAATAGAACCAAAGGCCGTTCATTGAAACTACTCTGGAAACTCCGGTTTATCCTGAAGGACTATTGGCAGCACTACCTGCTGGCCTTTATCTGTCTGCAGATTGTCTCTGCCCTGAACCTGATACCACCCTGGCTGATTGGCAAAGTCGTTGACGGCATAAAAGACAACAGCCTTACAAACCAGGAACTGGTCAGTTACGTTGTCAGTATTTTAGTGACCGGAGTAGCCGTCTATGGTTTTCGATATGTCTGGAGAGCGAAACTCTACGGAGCATCCATCGAGCTGATCCGCAAACAGCGCAGTCGGTTATTTGCCCATTACACCCAACTCTCACCAGAATTTTACCAGCAGCACACCACCGGTGACCTGATGGCTCATGCCACCAACGACCTGAACGCCGTAGAAGCTAGCGTCGGTGTCGGCATCATGACACTGGTGGACTCACTGATCGCTGGCATTACGGTCTTGCTCGCCATGGTGTTTCTGGTCAGTAGTAAACTGACATTGCTGGCTATGCTGCCTTTTCCATTACTGGTCTGGGTCACCCAACGATACGGTGCTGCCCTTTACTCCCGTTTTAGCCGGTCACAGGCGGCCTTTTCCAACCTCAATGAAGAAACCCGGGAATCCATCACCGGTATTCGTGCGGTAAAAGCACACCAGCTGACGGAACGACAGATTCTGCGCTTTGAACAGCTCTCAATGGAAGCGGTGGAAGCCAACACCAGTGTTGCCCGGGTTGATGCGTTGTTTGGCCCCAGCATCAGTCTGTTTTTCGGCCTCTCATTCGTACTGGCCCTGATGGGTGGCGCCTGGCTGATCAGCCATGGTCAGCTCACCGTCGGTCTGTTAACCAGCTTCACCCTGTATCTGGGCCAGATGCTGGGGCCTATGCTGCAATTTGGCTGGCAATTTAACGTGTTCCAGCGTGGCAGTGCCTCCTGGGGGCGTCTGGAAAAGCTGCTTGCACGTCAACCGGAAATTAACGATGCAGACGATGCCCAACCGGCACCAGACGACATAAGTCTTTCAATAAACATCAAGTCATTTAGCTATGGTTCTGATAAAAAGCCGGTACTTCAGGATATTGCTACCGAGATTCCTGCCGGTTCATTTATTGGCATTACCGGCCGTACCGGCAGTGGCAAAAGTACCCTGCTCAGGCTGATTCTGCGTGAATTTGATCTGCCGGAAGGCTCAGCCATCAGGATGGGAAATATTCCCCTGCAACAGCTGACAGTGGCATCCCTGCGAAAAAAACTGGCCTGGGTACCTCAGGAGCCTATGTTGTTCTCCGGCACCATTGCCGACAACATCCGCTTCTCTGCACCGGACGCCTCCATGAAGTCGGTGGAAAAGGCAGCGAAACTGGCCGCCATTGACGAAGAAATTACGGACTTCAAGGATGGCTACGACACCTTGTTAGGAGAAAACGGTATCAATGTGTCCGGTGGCCAGAAGCAACGACTGGGTTTGGCGAGGGCGCTGCTTTCTAATGCTCCGATACTGTTGCTGGACGACGCTTTCAGCGCCCTGGATATGAAAACTGAAGCCACGATTCTGAAAAACCTGATGGCGATGAAAGGTGAGAAAACCATCATCCTGGTCACTCAGCGATTGCCGGAGTTGATTAGTGCCGACCATATCCTGGTATTAGACTGTGGACGTATTATTGAACAGGGTAATCACAACAGGCTCATATCGGATAGCCAGCAAACTGAGAGTGTCAGTGGCCACTGGTATGCACGGATCTTCCGGCAACAGGCCAGGACTCTGCTGCAACCACTCAACGTAAAGCCAGTGCAAGCGCAACCCACTATCAACCGGCCCGACGTCGCCTGAGGAATTATGCTGTGTTAGCACAAGACGGAAAAACAACATCAGGCTATCGCGGACTGCTCAGGCTGGTTCGCTACGCAAAGCCGTATCAATGGCAATTTCTGGCTGCCTTTCTGATCCTGCTGTTAGCCACCGGGCTGGAAATGCTCGCTCCCTGGCTGATGAAGATCATTCTGGATAAACATATCGCCCCGGGCCTGAATGACGTTATGGGATTGGCCATCATAGGCTCTGCTCTGCTTGGCACCTACCTGGGTTCAGCCATTCTTCAATACATTCAAAATGTAAAATTTCAGGAAAATGCCCTCAAGGTAGTACACGACATCCGGCGAATGCTCTTTGCCCATGTCCTGAAGCTGCCCATGAACTATTTCGACAATGAACCGACCGGACGTCTGGTTTCCCGTATCACCAATGATTCCGAAGTACTGCGCCAGATGTTTGTGGGGGTTATTCCTGCCATCCTGCAGGCCTTTTTCCGGGTAGTGGGCATTTTTATTGCCATGGCCCTGCTGGATATCCACCTGATGCTGATGACCATACTGCTGATTCCCGTCATGCTGCTGGCCATCCATTTTTACCAGAAAATCAGTCACCCCCTTATCCATGGGGTACGCAGCCAGCTGGCCAACATCAATACCCGTATCAACGAGTCCCTCAATGGCATGCGGATTATTCAGGCCATGGGGCAGGAATCCCACCTGCAACAACAGTTTGATAAGGATAATGAGGAGTGGAGCCAGCTCAAACAGAAAAACATTAATGCCGACAGCCTGCTGTTGATGCCTTTTACCCACCTGCTCAATGGCATTGCCCTGGCGGTAGTGGTGGGCTGGTTTGGTTATCAGTCTGGATTTTCTCTGATTGAAGTGGGCACGCTTTACGCCTTTATCAACTACCTTAGTCGGTTCTTTGAACCATTCCGGCAGATCACCATGCAAATGAGCAGTCTGCAGCAATCCCTGGTGGCTTCCGAAAGGTTGTTTCAGGTATTGAATGAAGAGACCGAGGCAACACAAAACAGCTACGTTCAAGGCACCAGCATTCATAGTGGCAAGCTGACGTTTAATAACGTAACACTGTCTTATGATTCCAAAAATCGGGCTCTGGACAACGTCAGCTTCACCGTGGAGCCGGGACAGTTTGTAGCAATCGTTGGTCACAGTGGCAGCGGCAAGAGCTCGGTGATCAATCTGCTGATGCGCTTTTATCAGCATCAGGAAGGCCAGATTCTGATTGATGACCAGCCATTGAACAGCCTCACGGAAGACACCCTTCGTCAGGGGTTGGGTCTGGTATTCCAGGAACCTTATATCTTCAGCGGTACCATGGCCGAGAATATCAGCCTGAGCCATCAGCAGATCAGTGATGAGCATATTCTGGCAGCCGCAAGAAAAGTTCATGCAGATCCATTTATCCAGAAGCTGGATGAGGGCTATGAACATAAACCCGGCCCCGGAGGAAAGGCACTATCCACCGGAGAAAAACAGCTACTGTCGTTTGCCAGAACCATCGCCCATAACCCGAAAATTCTTTTGCTGGATGAAGCAACGGCCAATATCGATGGTGAAACAGAGCATCATATTAAAGAAGCCCTGATCACCCTGCGGGAAAACCGGACCACCATTGCTGTGGCTCATCGTCTGGCCACCATTCAGGATGCGGATCAGATTCTGGTGATGCATAAAGGGAAGATTGTCCAGCGTGGGAAACATGAGGAGCTGCTTCAGGTTGAAGGTCACTATCGTGATCTCTATCTCGCACAGCAGACGGAAGAGCAGCTGGGTACAGCCCAACAGTCAGGAATTATGATGACCACAGTCAATGCCTGATGGCATTTTCGTTTCCGGGGGGGCAATCAAAAGTGTTCCCTGAAGGGGGCAACAGTTAAGAAATCACCATCGCCATCCCCGCGAAGGCGGCTGTCGCAAAAGGACATACAATCCCGTTCAGGGGTGCCCGAGGATCCGAGGGCCTAAAGGCCTAAAAGCCGATGTTCGAGCTCACCAACACTGCCAGGCTTTGATTGTTGCATGGCGGTTGGGCCATGAGTCGGCTCGCAAGCGAACCAACCCTCAATAACTGAATCAGTGTAAACAGCACTTCTTGAATTTTTTACCACTTCCGCAGGGACAAGGATCATTTCTGCCTATACCGGGAGATGGCGTATTAAACGACAGTGCAGGTTGAGTATTTTCTCCCGATTTTGGAGCCGTCTGATTAATCACCATATTTTCCAGATTAGTTAACAGCTCATTTCCCTGACCGGAATAACAACTCAACTGTCTCAGAGCATCTATAGCGTCATCCAGATAGCAATAAAACTCACCCTCCTGCTTCATTACTGATTTATTAATCACTTCCGGAGCAACACCACAGCGTAATGTAAACTCATCCAGTGTGATGTAATAGGTATCCGCCCACTCTTTTTCATAGAGGTCTTTCAGTACCTCCATAAAACTCTCAGGCTGGGTGTTATAACAAGCCTGAACCCAGGCATTCCAGACCTGGTTCTTTTCCTGCTCAAGACCATACTCATGTAGCTGATGCAGATAAGTAATCAACTCCTGAAGATCGAGATCCCCCTGTTGATAACGTACAACCAGTGCTCCAAGTGCTGCATCCCTGACATATTCATCAATACTGCTGTTCTCTATGATCGACTGCAGAGGGCGAATATCACCAGGACAGAGTGTGGCAAAAATCTGGCTTAACCGATCACAAACGACCTCATCAAAATCGTCACCAATCGCCGTATTGTCTTCAGAACTCATGGAGCTGAACAGCTCAATGGCGATAGGCCAGGCCGCTGGTTCACGAAACTGCGTTAACAAATAAAGTGCATGAAGCGCCAAACGGCTCTTTGACGATGAGCTGCTTCGTTTG
>NZ_JAVRMB020000111.1:0-23118 GCF_031844845.1 Endozoicomonas sp. | reverse complement strand
TGTTTGCCTATGGTGGCATTAATGGGGATATCGTGGTGGAGGATGGGAGTAGCTATGAGTTTGAACTGGGCGGTGTTCAGTTTCAGATTATCCCAACCCCGGGAGCCGAAGGCGATGATAATCTGGTGATGTGGATTCCAGAACAGAAAGCACTGTTTACCGGTGATGTCTTTGGTCCTTTATTCCCGATGGTACCTAATCTGTTTACCCTCCGTGGTGAGCGATTCCGTAACCCTGTCGCCTATATCGACTCGCTGGACACCATGGTAGAGCTGAAGCCCGAAATGATTCTTCCCAGTCATTTTGACCCTCTGACAGATGCTGAACAATTACAGAGTGATCTGGCCAAAATGCGGGAAGCGACCCGTTATATTCACGATGCCACCATTGCCGGGATGAATGCAGGAAAAACACTGTGGCAGTTAATGGATGAGGTTCGGCTGCCTGACGAAATCAACCTTAGTCAGGGGCATGGGAAGATTTCCTGGAATGTCCGCAGCATCTGGGAATATTACAGCACCTGGTTCCATTTTGAGTCTACGACTGAACTGTACTCCGTACCTGTCCGTCAACTCTATCCTGAGCTGGCTGGACTGATTGGTGGTGCTGAACCTCTGATGGCAAAGGCTGAAGAGCAGGTAAGTAATAACCAACCTGTTAAGGCACTGCATTATATCGAAATGGTTCTGGCTGGAGAGCCCGGTTATGAAGCAGCCTATGAACTGCGGTTGCAGGCACTGAATCAGCTGTTAAAGCATGCCTATGAGAATGGCAGTAACTTCAGTGAAACGGGATGGTTGAAGTCTCGTATTGCGGCAACGGAAAAGGATATTGCCGCGTTGTAGGTCGGTTTCCGAACGACAAAACAAGAAAACCCGGTGGCCATTATCTGGCTACCGGGTTTTTCTACAACGAGAGAAATATCAATCTCAGAGCTGCAGTTTTTTGGCAATCTGTTCAATGATCTTAGGTGCTTTCTTCACTGCATCCGCAACACCCACACGAACAATGGGCTTGCCACGGAAACGCTCTTCTTCCTTGATGGCGATATCCTTGGTCAGCAGGATGATATCCGCATCGCTTACATCATCCATTTCAATGCGGTTTTCAATACCGTAAGAACCCTGGGTTTCAATCTTCACTTCCCAGCCTTTATCTTTGGCGGCTTTTTCAAGGGCTTCAGCAGCCATGTAAGTATGGGCGACACCGGATGGGCAAGAAGTTACGGCCAGCATTTTCATGATACAGATTCTCTAAAAAATTCTTACAAAGAAAATGCTGCCTGTAGAATCCCTGTCATTTTCATGATTCTGTATCAGGCGGCATTTTCTGATTAAATATTTAAACGGTTAAGGCTTGTCCGGTCATGCTTATTCGAAGTCCAGCACCAGATCTTCGTCATCTGCCACGTCTTCTTCCGTGCGCTGGTCAATCGGCTTTTTCAGGAAGTTAACGATCAGGGCCGTGGTCGCAGCACCGACAACGGTAGCAAGCACATAACCCAGCTTACCTTCAACCACCGGCAGGACAATCCAGCCACCCCATGGTGCATGGTTAAGTACGTTCATATTGAAGGCGATAACGTTACCAACAATACCACCGGCAACAATAGCAGGGATAACACGCAGTGGATCGTTAGCGGCAAAAGGAATGGCACCTTCGGTGATACCAATCATACCCATCAGGCCTGCTGCACGACCGGCTTCACGTTCTTCGTCAGAGTATTTCTTTTTGGACAACAGGGTCGCCAGGAACATACCCAGAGGTGGCACACAGATGGCAACACCGACACCACCCATCAGATTTGGATGATCAAATACCTGTGTCTGGGCGAACAGGGTGGCAACCTTGTTGATCGGGCCACCCATATCGAATGCTGTCATACCACCAAGTATTACACCCAGAGCCGTTTTAGAGCCATCACCCATGCCGGACAACCAGCCATTCAGACCTTCCATCAAAGAAGCGATAGGCTGACCAATGCCCCAGATAACCATGGCAGATACAATAAAGGTGCCGCCTACTGGCAGGATGCCGTAAGTGGAAATAGCCTTCATATTATTAGGGAGTGGAATTCTTTTCAGCTGGTTAACAACGTAACCGGCCATGAAGCCCACCACAATCGCACCCAGGAAGCCGGTGCCGTTGGCATTGGCCAGATAGGCACCAATCATACCCGGAGCCAGTGCTGGACGATCACCAATGGAGTAAGCGATGTAACCACCAAGCACCGGAATAAACAGGGTAAAGCCTGCAATACCCATATCCCAGATACCGGTCAGGAAAATACCTTCCGGTTGGGCGCCTTTACCATTCAGCATTACCGACAGAGCCAGCAGTACACCACCGGCCACAATAAACGGCAGCATGTGACTGGTACCAGTCAGCAGGTGTCGCTTTAATATTGCGAGATCTTTTTTCATGATTTCCCCCCGGCCCGAATGGTCTGGCTTCCGGTTTTACTGGTTAAAAGAGGTTAAACACAACACATAAATAAGGTCTGGTTTTGTTGGGTGTGCTGGTTTCTCAAAAGCGAACAGCATCTAACCCAACCAAACATTGGCGTGTAATATAAAGGAGAATTTTGTTGTCAGAAATCTGTGAAATGATTCAGATACGGTACTTTTGTAACATTCGGCAGGATTCTTAATGCTTGTTGATTTGTATCAATATAATGATGTGGTTTGTTTATATGATGCGCGCTCCAGTGGTATAGCAGCATTATTAGTGAACAGTTTCAGTCAGATTAATCACCATATTGACCATTTTCTCAGCACCGCCACTTTCGGCTCGGTCTGGTTTGCCTCCCATACGGACAGCTACCCGAAAAATGCCTTTCTGGTTAAGTTCTCCCGAATGATCTACGTGCTGGAGGGTGAGTATCGAACGGCCATTGGGCATCAGGGAGAATACAAAGATATTGTCGTTCAGCCTGGCGAGGTGATTTATATCCCCGCTCAAACCTGGGATATACCGGACTGGCGCACGGATTGCCGGGCGCTGACCATCCTGTTTGGCCACTATCAGATCGGCATGAGTCTGACCCTCAGTACCCTGGCAGGAAAGGTTTCCGTTGATAAGGCGACCATCAATGATCCCCTGCAGCATGAAGGCTTTTATCTGGAAAAAATCCTTAATGACCTGGCCATCAGCCAGCGTGAAGGTTCTGCGGCCAAATGTGTTGCCGAAGGGTTATTGCGCTATTGTCGTGAAAAAACCGGTGAACAGTGTGAGCCGAGCCAGTCAGCCACTTACCATAAATGGCGAACCATCACCCTCTATTTGCAGAAGAATTTTGGTGCGGGTATTACCCGGGAGTCGGTGGCGCAGGAATACAATATCTCCCCTAATCATCTCTCCCGACTGTTTCGGGAGGAAGGCGGGCTGGGATTTAATGAATACCTGACTCTGGTGAGAATTGACCGGGCAAAGATGCTGTTAGGCCAATACCAGATGAATATGCTGGATATTGCCCTGAGAACAGGATTCAAGGACAGCAGTTATATGGGCAGGGTGTTTCGGAAGCACACCGGCATGACACCGGGAGAATACCGGGCCAGTTATGGGAGCTGATGGTAAATAATGTTTCCGAACTCGTTCCCACGGTCCCCCGAGTGGACGCTTGTACTTCCCTTGCTCCTGAACTCTGCGCGATACCCAGGCTCATTTTAGGATTGGGTCTTACTAAATGATCCGGATTTTACCTTTGCTTCCGGTGGATTTGCATCTACATTTAACCTATCAGCAGGTGATAGGTTAAAAGGTTGTGAATGTAGAAGCAGGTCTTGAAAACCTCTTATTTGCTGGATGGTGAAGAATTCACCGATGACAAGGGGTACAAAATCCTGATAGAGGTCAGGCAGGTAAAACCAGACGCTCGCCGCCCCCACGGGCTGAAATACAACCTGGTATTGCTTGATCGTTATGGTCAACGAATATTCGGTATGGATAATGCCCATGGCATAAAAGTAGTCAGGGGCAATCGGTATAGTGGGCATATTTATTGTTGGGACCATAAGCACCAAACCATTAGTGATAAAGGTACGCCCTATGAATTTTCAGATCCGGGAACGCTTATGGAAGATTTTTTTAAAGGCGCGGATGAAGCTATTCGTTTACTGGAGGGAGAAGAATGAACAAGGTAATGAAAATCGGCATCATGCCTAAAGAAGCCTACCGGGCAAGACTACTGGCCATTGCTAAAGGTCAATACACGCCGGTTCGTGGGGAGCCTAAAATCTGGTTTGAGTCTTTTCAGGCAGCCGCTCAGTTGCTCTCTAATGAGAATATTGAACTATTACGGCTGATGGCGAAAGCGAAGCCAGAGTCTATCAAGGCACTTTCCGAGTTAACGGGTAGAAAAGACAATAACCTGTCCAGAATCCTCAAGTCTCTTGAAAAACATAAAATTGTCCGGTTGGAAAAAACATCCGGTAACTGCAAAAAACCAGTACCGCTGGCCACCAGTTTTTGTTTTGAAAACAGGGAGCAGTATTATGTTTTCTGAGTTGTGCTTCCTTAGATTTCCGAGGGTGGGAAATAATGTTGATCTTTGTCAACTTACCATCAGTTAACTGGCTGAAATTAGAGCAATGATAGCTTTTTACCATTAATGATGGATTTTTAGGATTTTCGTTTGCAGCACTGATTCATAAGATGGGGTCTATTGATCACCATCCATTGGCCTCCAGAGAGCCATCAGCCACCAGAGAGCCATCAGCCACCAGAGAGCCATCAGCCACCAGAGAGCCATCAGCCACCAGAGAGCCATCAGCCACCAGAGAGTCAGTTATGAATATAGTTGCCGTGACCGCCTGCTCTACCGGCATCGCCCAGACCTACATGGCTGCCGATGTGTTGGAACATTGCGCCAGAACCCGCGGGCACACCATCAAGGTGGAAACCCAGGGAGCCCTGGGCATTATCAATCCCATTACTCACGCCGACCTGGGCGCAGCTGACCTGGTAATTCTTACCAGTGATGTAGCCATTGATAACATCAATCGTTTCGATGGCATCAAAACCGTTTCCGTCACCATAGACGACATTTTAACTGCACCACAGAAAATTATTGATGGTTTAACTAAACCCTGAATTCTGATTTCAGTATTAACTTTCTATTTTTTATATTTTTCAAAGCTGTCTATATCTCTATGAATAACATCACAACTTTCGAATTCCGTTTTCCATTACCTAACGGACTCCACGCCCGACCTGCTAACGCCATTATGGAAGTGGTAAAGCCCCTGGGTTGCCATGTTCGGATTACCAATCTTCGAAATCAGAAGATGGCAGATGCCAGCAGTGTTCTGTCGATGATTGCCTGCGATATTTCATTGAATGACCAGTGTCTTATTTCTATTGAAGGGCAATCTGAAGCTGAGGCGGTTAAGTCCGCACAGCAACAGCTGAAACAGTTTCTGGAAGGCCGTTTTCTGAGTTGTGATGATGCCCTGCCGGAACTAAAGGCAACGCAGCAACAGCCATTGCCCTACATGTTGAGACAGGAAAAAATGGATAGCTGGCGGGGAACCGCTGTCAGCGCAGGCGTAGCAACCGGCAAAGTCATTCATTTGGGAGAACCGGTTCTGACACTGTCTGTGGACTCTGTTCAGCAGGGTTCCGTTGGTGAAGAAAGGCAGCGATTCGACAGTGCGCGTCAACACTTGCTTGCGATTATGGAGCATCAGGCAGAAAGCAGCACCGGCGAAGAACAGGCCATCGTCAAGGCTCACCTGTCACTGCTTTGCGATCAGGAACTGAACAATAATCTGCAGAGTCAGCTGCTGGAAGGCCAGTCCATTCTGGCCGCTATTCTGACGACACAGGATTACTATGCCAACCTGATTGCCGAATCCAGCAATACGTATCTGCAAGAGCGGGTACTGGATATTCGTGATGTCTGCAGCCGTTTAATTGTTGAAGTGTATGGCACAGAAAGCTTCCAGACCTCGGATCAATCCCTGACGGAAGACAGTATCTGTATTGCCGATCATCTGGCACCCAGCCAGTTTCTGGCGCTGGACCGTAGCCTGCTGAAAGGTCTGGTGCTGGAGTCCGGTGGTTCAACCTCTCATACGGTGATATTGGCCCGCTCCTTTGGTATTCCTGTGCTTGTGGGTATAGAGCAGGCCAGAAACCATATCGCTGCTGGAGAAATTGCAATTCTTGATGCCGGCAACAGCCTGCTTGTTGCACGACCATCCGATTCTATTCATCGCTATTATCAGCTGGAACAGCAAAAGCTGGATCGCCTGAGTGCAAACCGTCAACAATATCTGAAGGTAAACGCCTGTACCGTTGATGGTCAGTCCATTGAAGTGGCTGCCAATATTGCCAGTGCGGAAGAAGCCGAAATTGCGTTTGCCAATGGTGCCGAGAGCATTGGTTTGTTCCGTACCGAAATGCTTTATATGGATCGCAACCAGCCACCTTCAGAAGAAGAACAGCTGGCCATCTACCGGCAGGCTCTTGAGCATGCCGGTGACCGCCCGGTGATTATCCGAACCATGGATATCGGTGGTGACAAACCAGTGGATTATTTCAATATTGGTGCTGAGGAAAACCCTTTCCTGGGATACCGGGCGGTGCGTATCTATCCGGAATACCTGGACTATTTCAAAGCCCAGTTAAGTGCCATTCTCCGTGCTGCCGTTTATGGTAACTGCAAAATCATGGTGCCTATGGTGGCAACGGTAGCTGAAGCAAAATGGTTACGTGAAACCTATAACGAAGTGATTGCAACCCTGACTGAACAGCAGGTGGCCCATAAGTCAGATGTTCCCCTGGGTATGATGCTGGAAGTACCGTCCTGTGCCTTTATTATTGATCAGCTGGTGCGTTACGTAGACTTCTTCAGTATTGGCAGTAATGACCTGACCCAGTATTTCCTGGCCGCAGACCGTGGCAATGCCAATGTGGAATATCTTTACGACTCTCTGAACCCTGCCTTCTTGCGACAGTTAAAGCATATTGTCGATGAAGTTCATAAGGTTGGCTCCTGGGTCGGTATGTGCGGTGAGTTTGCCGGTGACCCAACCCATATGCCGCTGCTTATTGGTTTGCAGCTGGATGAAATCAGCCTTGGCGCTCCCCGTATTCCGGAAGTGAAAGAAGCCATCCACGGCCTGAGTGCAGAGAGCTGCAAAGCCCTGCTGGCTGAAGCACTGGACTTGGAAACTGCCGAAGAAGTACGCACTCTGTTAAAGAAAAATCGGCAGGAAACCTCTGGCCAGCTGCCCATTTTGACCTCTGAAACGATTCTGGTTAACGCCGACTGTCGTACGAAAGCCGAAGTGATCAAAACCCTGATCGACAACCTTCAGGTGAATGGACGACTGATGGACAGTCAGGGCGCAGAAACCGCCATCTGGGAAAGGGAAGGTATCTCTCCCACCATGCTGGGCTTTGGTATTGCCATCCCCCACTGCAAATCCGACACCATCGCCGCCAACACCATCAGCATTATGAAACTGAAAGAACCGGTGTTGTGGAACGAAGGCGATGAGATGCTCACCGACACGGTGTTTATGTTGACGGTTCGCGCCAGTGATGCGGGCAATACCCATATGAAAATCTTTGCTCAACTGGCCCGGCGGATTATGCGTGATGAATTCCGCGCCTCACTGGCTGCCTGTGTAGATCAGCAGGAACTGATGGCATATATCAGTCAGGAACTGGAACTGTGACCATGACAAGAATCTTCTCTCTGGAAGGCAGTGTTCAGCATTATGAATGGGGTGGCCAGCAGTTCCTGCCGGAGCTGGTCAATCGGCCATTGGATGAACAGCCCTGGGCCGAACTCTGGCTGGGAGCACACCCAAAAGCACCTTCGCTGATAGACGGCAACAGTCTGTCAGTGATTATCAGTAACGAGTCAGAAGCGATGCTGGGCAGGGAAGTGGCAGAGAAGTTTGCGACACTGCCATTTCTGCTGAAAGTTCTGGATGTGGAGAAAATGCTCTCCATTCAGGTACACCCGACGCTGGAACAGGCCCGGGAGGGATTTGCCCGGGAAGAGCTGGCGGGCATTCCTGTGGATGCTCCCGGCCGGAATTACCGGGATGCTAACCACAAGCCGGAACTTATGGTGGCCCTGAGTGATTTCTGGTTATTGCATGGTTTTCGTACTGAAGCATCCGCCTGTACCGCTCTTCGCTTGCATCCGGAGCTGACCGGGCTGGCTGACCAGCTTGAAGCCGTGGGTATGGATGCTTTTTACCGGGAGGTTATGCTTCATCCGAATGACGACCTGTTAACGACCATGGCAGCATTGGCTAACCGGCTTGGACAATTGCCGGAAATCAGTAAGCACGAGCCTGATTACTGGTTTCTGAAAGCTGCTGATAGTGCTGGTGGCCAGCTGGAACCGGGGATGTTGTCGATCTATCTGTTGAACCTGGTGTTTATGCAGGAGGGCGAGGGGCTTTTTCAGGATGCCGGTATCCCTCACGCTTATCTGTATGGCCAGAATATTGAGATTATGGCCAACTCTGACAATGTGCTGCGAGCCGGGTTAACGCCGAAGCACATTGATGTTCCGGAACTGTTGTCGGTTATTCGCACCGAGGCTGTTCGTCCCCGGATTCTGAAAGGAACAATGGTGGCTGAAGCCCGGGTAAGCTATTCGGCTCCGGTGTTGGATTTTGCCCTTGAAAAAGTGGCGGTTCAGGAGACAACGGCACTGCATTGGCCAGCCCGGTCACAACCCATGGTGCTGCTGGTGATGCAGGGTGTGGTGACCATCAATGGTGATGTTACCCTGGGCCGTGGTGAAAGTGCTTTTGTTATGGTGGATACGGAGTTAACGCTGGACATTATGGCTGACAGCCAGCTCTTTGTTGCCAGCTCCAATTTACCAGAACCTGAGACTTATCAAAAAATACGACTGGAATATTAAGTCTGTCGATAAGGCTACGACTCTGAATGCGAGTCAAACCCTCCGAACTCGTTCCCACGGTCCCCCGTGGGAACGCATACCGCCCCGTCACCAATGTAACAATCAGAATGAAATTCCCGGGAATCAGGGCAAAGAGAGGTTGCTCCTCATGCGGGCAGCTCCGTAGGCATTCCCACGCAGAGCGAGGTTGTCGCAAAACTCAAAAGCAGGTTCCAATCCATGTAGGTCGGTTCCCCGTTCAGGGGAGCCGACTGTCTTTTCCCGTCGACAATTCCGATATTGAGGGGTGCATGGCGGTTGGTTCGGGTGTCGGCTAGCAAGCGAACCGACCTACGCAAAGGCTTCTTTAAATCCTGCTGGTGTCTGAACATCACCACCTTCAAAGCGGCAGCCTTCCTCGTCTCCCTGCTGATTCAGTGGCGCAATCACCTGCTCGGTGAATCTGGCACCATTAATCAGGATGTCATTAATCAATTCCTGGTCAGGTTGCTCACAGTTGTTCAGGGATGGGTAATGGCTGTCACTATCCAAGAGTTAAGGCGTAAGTTACATGAGCTGGGTACAAACTATAGTCAGGTGTTATTAGGTGTTCGACATGAAATAGCGAAAAAGTATTTACGCCAGAATAAACTGGCGTTGAGTGAGATTACTCAACTGTTAGGGTTTTCGGACCAGAGTAATTTCACCAAAGCTTTCAAACGGTGGCAGGCTGAGACACCTGTAGCGTTTCGTAAAAATACAGAAATAGCGGTGTAATCTGTTATTGGGCATACAGGGTCAGAGAGTCTGATCCGTTTGTTATAGATACTGTCAGTATTGTTATGGTTAAAAAACAGTACTTATAGGATAGTTTGAGTCGTACTCAATGTAATGAAAAGGATGTCATTATGTTAGGAAGGATTCGAACAGGGGCCAAGATAATGATAACAGTGATGAGTTTTCTGGGAAGTTATGAGGCCGGGATTGCATCTGAATCCGTGCTGGCTGCTCAGTATCGAAGCTTAAGCCAGCGATCTGATACCAGAAAGCATGATAATGAGCTTGCCTGCTAATGTCGTGAGTAAAGTCGGATGTCTTTTTCTATTTTCCACTGGCAGATTGATATTGAATAAAAGTCTCCGTGGAATGATTCAATAATATCTGTGATCAATGAAATCAGTCATAATTTTCCTGATGGTTGTCTCTATTGTGCTCTTTAATTTTTTTAATCCTGTTTCAGGACATTTCTATACAGGCTGACGGCTGAAGAGAAAGTAAAGTACAGGCACCACGATCAGTGTCAACAGTGTGGAGATTAGCAGACCACCAATAATCGTCAACCCCATGGGGGTCCACAGAGCCGAGTTTGAAAGTGTCAGTGGCAGTAGTCCGCCAATGGTGGTCACTGTCGTCAGTAAAATCGGGAGCAGGCGGGTTTGTGCTGATTCAAGAATCGCCTCTTTTAATGTCCGCCCTTCTTTGAGGAGCAGATTTGTGTAGTCAACCAGTATGATGGAATTATTGACCACAATACCAACCAGTGCGGTGAGGCCAATAAAAGCAGTGAATGAAAATGTGTAACCCGCCAGCCATAAGGCCAGAATCATGCCAGTAACGGCAAACGGGATGGCAGCGAATACCACGGCGGGCTGAGAGAAAGAATTAAACTGAAGCACCAGTATGGCAAAAATGCCGACAATGGCAATCAGCAACACTTTGCTCATGCCGGCAAACGATACTTTCCGTTGTTCCTGTTCTCCGCCTACCTGATAACTGATTCCTTCCGGCCATGGGTACTGATCCAGAAAGACGACAATGGCGTTGGTCACCGGCTCGGTTTGATATCCGGCCTGGATATCTGCTGTTACACGGGTCATCCGTTCGGTCATATGGTGTTGAAAGCGGGGCAGTGCGCTTTTCATTTGGAGGGCAACCAGTTGTTTGACGGGGATTAAATGACCGGTGGTGGACTTTACCATTATATGGTTAAAGTCCTCTATTCTGGGTCTGTGCTCACTGTTCGGGTACTCTCCCTGATAACGGACAATAATCGGGTAGTCTTTACCACTGTCATCTCTCAGGATACTGACCGCTACGCCCACAAGGCTGGCACGAATTACCTCATTAATGGATGGTATGGATACGCCAGCCATGGCCGCTTTTTCCCGATTGATATCGATATGAAGGTTAACCCTGGATTTATCAATCGGGTTATCAACATTCACCGTGCCGGGGGTGTTTATCATTATCTGTTCAACGGCCCGGGAAGCCGTCAGTACCTTGTTCAGATCATCACCAATCACCCGGATTGAAATCGGGGCTTCACAGGGTGGCCCCTGAAGCAGCTCTTTCACAATAATTCGTGCACCGGCCATATTGACAAACGCTGATCTCAGGTCGTCAACAAAGGGTTCAACCTCACTGAGTCTGCCAGATTTCAGTTTCACCACCAGTTGTGCATAATTAGGCACCTGTCGTTTTGGCAAAATATTGTAATAGACTCTTGGGTTATCTCTACCTATGTTTGTGGTAATAGAACGAACCATGGGGTGAGGCTTGATGGTCTTCTCAACGTCGATGGCCATTGCTTTGGTCTGGTCAAAGCTGGCACCTTCCGGCAGTTCTATATTGACCAGAATTATCGGTTTTTCAGCTTTTGGAAACAGGCTCACCCCAAGTTGCCTCGCCAGCATGATTGACCCGGCCACCATCACGACGGCAATAATCAGTACCTGCCACGGGTGTTTGAGCCCGTGAGTTAACAGGGGTCGATAGGTGCTACTGGCAAAACGCTGAATCAACTGCTGCAGAAATGGGGTTTTGGCATCTTCCGGCTGTAAGGCGGTACCGCCTTTTAGTAGCAGGCTTGCCAGCAATGGCGTCAATGTCAGGGCAATCAGTAAAGAGGCAATCAGAGTCAGAATTACGGTGACCGGCATGGAACGGAGAAATATGCCCGAACCGGATTGCAGGAACAGAACGGGGATAAAGGCGATGACTGTCGTCAATGTGCCACTGGTTATTGCCCAGCCAACCTGGCTGGTGCCTTTGGCAGCCGCTTCCCACGGATTGAACCCCTGTCTGAGAAAGCGACTGATATTTTCGGTGACGACAATGGCATTATCCACCAGTAATCCCAGGGCAATGACCAGACCGGCAATGGACATCTGTTGCAGGCCAAAGCCCAACAGATCAAGCCATGCCAGAGAAATAAGAATGGATGCCGGAATCGCCAGAATTATCACAACAGCGGACCGGACGCCGAGCAGGGCAAGCGTCATCAGGCCGACCAGCACCAGCCCCTGAAATAAACTGTCAAAAAACAGGGATGTCCGTTCATCCACCGATTCTGACTGATCGTGGGCCCGTTCGATATTGATACCTTTGGGAAGTTGCTCCTGAAATTGATTCAGCTCGGCCTGGAGTCCATCCATCATTTGGAAGATATTACTCCCTTCTCTTTGCACTACGCTGATAAACACCGCTTTCTTGTCGTTATAGCGGGCTTCATAGGTGGGCAGGGCATTGGTCAGTTTAATGCTGGCAATGTCTTCAATGTAAATAATATTGCCCGGGGTGGCATGCACCGGCGTTTTTTTTATTTGTTCTACTGTGCTGAATTCACCACTGGTTATCACCGTAAAACGTCTTTCCCCCCCAAGAATATGCCCGCCGGGCCGGTTGATGCCAGAGCGTTGGATGGCTTGCACCAGATCTTCCAGACCGATACCCAGTGCTTTCATTCTGGCCAGGTTCGCTTCAATATGCAGTTGTTGTTCGGGCAATGCCTCTACCGTGGCGCGTTTGACACCGGGCACTCTTGCAAAGCGTTTTTCAAGCTTTTCAGACAATTTTTTCAGTGTCAGGTAGCTGTGATCATCGGCGACCAGGGCTACCTGCAGTACATTTACGTCGCTGGGTGATACCCGGTCAATGGTAAGAATCGCGATATCATCTGGCAGTCGGTCTCTGATGCGGGTAATTTCTGAAACAACTTCAGCAAATTTTATCTGGGAATCGCTTCCGTATAAAAACTCCACTTGAATAACCGCAAGACCATCCTCGATATTAGCTTTCAGAACCCGGATATCAGCCAGCTCGTTGATGGCTTCTTCAATAGGATCAACGATGAGCCTCTCCATATCCAGCGGGCTGGTGCCGGGATAAAGCACTCTGACCATGGCGGCAGGGATTTCATACTGGGGGTCTTCTGATCGTGGCATGGTATTAATAGAAACAATACCTGATATTACCATCAGCAGAATAATGATCAATGTGAAGCGGTAATTTTGAATGGCAATGGCAGGAAGCTTCATGGCGTTGTCACCCAGGGGATGACCTTGACTGTATCGCCTTCTTTTAACAGTCCGGCTCCAGTAGTAATTAACTGGTCGCCCGGGTTCAAGCCGCTGGTGATGGCAGCAACTTCACCCTCAAGAAAGTCTATAGAGACGGTACGCAGTTCTGCAGTTTGTTGTTCAGGGTTAACAATCAATACATCAGCCGTTGGTTGCCGGTTATTCAATACGCTTTGAACAATGGCGGTTAATGGTATCAGTGCCACCGGATTGGCCTGAGCGGGTTGGATTTCAATCTTGCCAATAAAACCGGAACGAAGTTGATGTTTAATCTGTGGCTGGCTGCTTTTGATTTCGAACTCAATGTTAAATGTTCCCGTAGCACCTGTCGCCAGTGGAGTCATCTGGGTAATGAGGGCTGTGAACGGTTGACCGGGCAGTGCATCAAAATTAACCATTGCATTATCACCCAGTGCCAGTCGTACAATATTCTGATCAGTGACTCCGGCCCGAATCACCCAGCCTTTACTTTCGTCGGCAACAATAAGAACAGGCTGGTAAGGAGACACCTGCTCATTAGGTTCAACGTGCCGCTGCAGTACCAGTCCATTTGCCGATGCATGTATATTTGAATATGTCTTATTAAACTGGGCGATACGTAATTTGCTTTGGGCTACCGCCAGTTCGGTTTCTGAAGACTGGAGTTTTTCCAGGGAAAGCGCATTGTTGCTGTGTAATTGCTGAAAGCGTTGCAGGTTCTTATTGGCAAGGGACACTCTTGCTCTGGCCTCATCCACCTGAGCATTTATTTCATCCGGGGCAAGGCTGGCCAGCAATTGGCCTTTATTGATTTTCTCTCCAGCCTCAACAAGAATGCGTTCAACAGGCCCTGCTGTTTTAAAAGAAAGGGTTTGTTGTGATTTGTACGACAATATCCCGCTGGTGTGGACGCGTTGAGCATACTCCTGAAAATGAACAGTCTTTACTTTTACTGCAATGGGATGTTTATTTTCAGCGTGAATCGGCTCAATGTATGAAAAACAAAAAATAATTATGAAAAGGAATGCGCACTTGTTTTGAAATAAAAATTCACAATACATTTGAGTATTCCTCTAAGATGGTATTCGTTCTTCTTGGATTGGTACCTCATTTTATGGTGCTGTGTTATTAAGTAGGGAGGCATGCTGGAAAATATAGAACAATAATACAAATCCGGTAGAAATCAACTTGGAAAATAAAACTGGTTTTTGAATAATGATACGCTATCCTTTTGGAGCGCAAATCCTGACAGGGTAGAGCATTACATGTTAAAGGAATTTAGGGTTTTCTGATCAGGCACGGTTAGGTTCTGTTTTGAAGGAATAAAAAGAAAGAATCTTATTAAGGGGGGGTATGGAGCGTTATCAACAACAAGTAGTAGGAGCGCACAGGCAAGAGTTTGGTGCTACCCCTCGTGGTTCGTCCACATCCTCTCAAATTCAAGGTAAGTTGGGTGGGTATGTCGTCTCAGAGGGGGGGGGAGAAAGGTATCCGCAGAACGCTACATAGAGCAAACTGATTTACCGGTATTCATTCAATCTGGTGTTACTGAAAGAGAAGTTGTTAACAGGGATGTCACAGAGTCATTATTAAATGCAGGTGCAGAAAAGCCTTTAGAATCTGGCCCACTCAGTAGCAGTCAGCCAGATGATCATTTAGCAGCTCCACACTCATCAGAACACTATATAGATAGTAGGGATAATGCCGAGGTCTGTAAATCGGGCTGGCGATATGTTCGGCAGAGTGAGTCACCGGGAGAGTCAGAGCAGTTAGTAATAGGCGGGGGGGGCATCATAAGAAATCAGCAACATCAACATATTGATAAATCATCTGAGTTATTACGTAAGCTGCTTTATGTTAAGAGGCAGCTTGAGTGTATACCGGTAGAAAAAAGTTCCATAAATAATAAAAAGGCTGGAATAGTCAAGGGGGCGATGGGATTAACGGGAGGTGTATGTGGCTCATTATATTTTTTTGGTATGGCTGGAACCTCACCGACTCCACTTGGAGAAGTAGCATTATGGGGTTCACTTACAGGAACGGCACTTTTGCATGGAGGTAAAACGTTTAAAACGATTTTGGACGTTTCAGAGCAGTGGCCGGATTTTCAGAAAAAGAATTCGGTTGATAAAGCAAAAGTGGTTTGTAAGGAAGTGGGGGCGAGTTTGATTCCTTTTTTTGGATCATTGCCTGAGTCCGTTCTGGCTTATTTTGGTATTTATTACCGAACGGGTAACGTGCCGTTGGCATTAATAGCCGCCTGTTTATCATCTGCTGTTAGAACCAACACCTTCACTGCGTTAAGTAAAGAGATGGTTGGAACTTTAAGTGAAAGCAGAATGAAGGCACTTTATGGAATGACTGATAATGATATACGTCTATTGATTAAGAAGAGTAATGAACTTAATAAACTGTTAATAAAAGCATTTGATGAGGAGGAATCTGCTGGTGTCAAGGCTAGAGACCGGCAAATGGTTGTTTCTGAGGTTGATCAATTGATTGGTGATAGGCGGCTGATGCGGGATATTGCCAAAGTTATAAAACACATGGCTGAAAAAGATTCCGAGGTTACTGTTGTTGATGTAAGAGAGATTCTAAAATCTTCGAATGTTTTTGCCAGGTTTTCGGGAGCTGGTAAGTTTTCTGTGACTTTAATTTCAGCGGTATCAATTTTTATGCTTACCGCAGAGTTTATGGCTGCGCGATGCCTGGTTTCATCGGCAAGTGGCGATCATTTTCGTCTGAATGATACATCTCTTTTCAATCAGACAGCTATTGATTCTTATGATAATAATTTTGACTGTATTAACTATAGTCAGGATGTCTCTTTTGCTTGGAATACTGTATGTAATATATTTGGTTATGGTGGGGCAGTTTCAGCGACCATCTTAGGGCAATCATTATTATCTATTATAAATAAAGCAGCGAAAGGTGTTGATAACTTATATGTGGCTTTATGCGATAATGATTTTATAAAAGAGATTCAGGATGTTATTTTTGAGAACTGGAAAATTAAGCTCCCTGCATTTATGGTTTCTGTAGCTCTTGCTCTTTGTTATCGTACTATGGCGTCGTCTAATCTGGAGTACCTTGAAAAACTCAGAGATCTGGAAGATTGCGATATTGACGGTTTTGGCAGTTACCTTCCTTCAATACCTAAGGGTGGGCCCATTATAGTTAATGCCGCATTTTTTACTTCATTTGCTCTGTATTTTATTCCATTGATGATGATCTTTGGTTTAGTAAGTCGTGCATGTGGAAAAGACCATGAATTACATGATGGTTTTTCAGATGAATTAGAGGAGGCTGTTCAAGATGAAGTGGTTTAGTTGATCCGGTATCTGCTAAGGATGTTCATGGCTCATGAGGTTTATTTTTTGACTGTTTGTGTTTATAAAACATTGCTGAGTGTGTTCTATGGATTTGAACTGTTCTTAATTAATATTTAATCTGGCTGCATTGGGGAGCGGCTTGTATGTATTTAATGGTGTTTAACTTCTGCTCAAGGAAGTTGAAAAGCATATTCATGATTGTCTTTGTTTTTCAGCTTGCTCAATCGGGCTATTCTGTTTCAGGGAAAGAGTATAATATCGAGGTTTTTGCTCGATTTTACGAGGCAGAAATACCAATTAATGGAGGTAGGATTTATAAGATTAATTGGGTAGGTGAACTGGAATTTATGGGGCTCACCGATGAATATGGCATTCTTGAGTTTTTAGTTTCTGATGATCTGCCATTCAGTTTATTTATTGATGAAAATACTCTGGGTTATCTACCCCACAAGAAAATATTTTCAGGACTAATTGAACTGGATAAGAAAAACGGTAGTGTTATAGACAGGGTCACCTTTCAGGTCCCATTAGAATGGACTTACCTGCTTATTAAGCACAGCTTGTCACTGAGATTTAATACTCAATCTATCCAGACTGGATGTCATGTTGTTACAACTGTAACTTCTACAGGTGAGACATTTGAAAACTGTCCTCATGGACTGGAAGGTGTGAGTGTAAGCTTAATGCCGAGCCTTGAAGAATCGAGATATTACTTTGACATGATGAGGGTCTGGCCGGTTTGGTGTAAAACGGACATGGTATTTAATTTAGTTATCTACAGCTACTTTATTGCGATGTATAACTTCAGTAAACCCCTGTTGGCAAGGATTAATAATCAATTGCACGTTCCTGAACTATTGCCTTATTTATCACTGGACAGGACATCGAGAGATGGTGGTGTCATATTTGTAAATGTACCAGCCAGAGAAAAGCCCTACTTTATTCAGAGTTCTCATCCCCATTATATATTTCCCAAGATAAAATTTATCTGCAGGCCAGATACAATTATCAATATAAGCCCACCACAGGGGCCAAGGCCGTTGAGAGTTAGATTTAAACCGACATGAACTCTATTCGTTGTTATGATTTTCGGGTTTGTATACCCTTAACTTCGTATTCTTTACCCGAAGGGCCGGAAGAAAAACGAGCCTGAGATATAAGTATCTGGCCAACTATATTATCTTGAAAAACTATCATAGTCGGCTACCATTAGCAGAGCTTTTTAAGATAGACATTAAGCGGTCTCAAATCGCCAGCCAATAGAGATCAGCTTACTCTGGCAAGATCTGGCAAGATCTGGCAAGAGAGGAGGAGGTATATCAGCCGACAACCGAACCATCCGACATCTCCAAGCCTTGACGAGTGCATGGCGGCTGGTTCACGAGTCGGCTTCCTTCGGAAACCGACCCACGTCGAAACATGTGCAAGCCAACGAATACATCCTTGATGTCTACCGTAAGAGCAGGGCTTTCCTTGAGGGAAAAGCGTTCGGTTATTGCTATTAGTCGTCTTTTCCTCCAGTCAATTTCAGCGATGGCGGCTTATATTAAGTACCATTCCATGATGCTGAGGCATGGGTTATGGAGGAAATCTTCCAATGTTTTTTCTAATGGCTCTGGCTGTTACATGTGGTGCTGTTGGATATTTTGTCACAAGGTTTCAGTGGGCAGCCTGGTTATTACCTGTAACCCTGATAGCGTTATTCTTTTTCAATGTTATTTTTGTAAACATTGAAATAAGGCTGTTCAGTTGGGTTAAGGTCCTGACTCTGGCTTTTAGTATAATCTGGGTTAATCTCTTCCGCTTCACGTCTCTTGGTACCAGCAGGCGGTAAAATTTATATGGGTTCTTTTGGCTCTCAATATTCTGGAAGCGGTTGTAAGCGATTTTCAGCGAGACTTTATCATGAATGCTGTCTTGGGTATTGGGCTCGTAGCTACCTTGGGAAGTTATAAGCTGATTCATAAATCATCTGACCATGACCAATGCATGATTTGGCCCATAGAAAGGCTTTGGGTTGTAGCTTATAGCGCGTGGAATTTGGCATTTGTGAGTCGTATGTATCCTGGTCATTATTCTGATCATTTTGTGATTCTTGGAATCCCAATTATATTTATGATCTGGTGCAATGGATTATAGCTTCAGACAAGAGCATATATTCTATCCCTCTATGCTTTAGCTATTATTACGTTGGAAAAGGGCGGCTATCAAATTCAGTGGCCGGACTCTATCGGAAGTATGTCACCGCTTATTTATAATCTTATTGTCTCAGTTGCTTACTGTTGTCTTGGAATCATTGTTGTTAAAAACTTTTTGACGAAAAAGAAATTAAGTAACGAGGAAACTTACGACCCGCCGGATTAAAAATCAACCTTGTAATAATCAATGCCAAACAAAGGAATATTTAGTGATCGCCATTTTGCTGGCTGTTGGGCTCACACTTATGTTGTTAGAGAGGCTGTTCCCTGATCAGACGCTGCCGAAGGTGGCCACATGGTGGATCAGGGGCATCATAGTTAATATATTCCAGCTGGGTGTGGTGATGCTGGGAGTGTATACTTGGGATCTCTGGCTTCAGGGGGTATCTCTATTCTCTCTATCAGACTCTCTGTCTCCCGCACTAGCAGCACTTCTAGTCTATTTTTTTATCACCTTCGTCTTTTACTGGTGGCACCGGTTTCGTCATGACTCCTATCTTATATGGCTTCTTGTTCACCAGTTTCATCACAGCCCGGCCAGGGTTGAGACCATCACGACTTTCTACAAACACCCATTAGAAATGATCATCGACGGCATCATCATTGCGATCATTAATTGTACGTTGTTTGGTCTGGATATCGCAGCAGTGGCCTTTGTAACTCTCTTCACGGGGTTGGTGCAACTCTTCTCCCACATGAATATCAAAACACCCCACTTTGTAGGCTATTTTTTTCAAAGGCCGGAAATGCATCGCATCCATCACAAACGTTCCTACCATTACCAGAATTTTTCTGATCTTCCATTGTGGGATATGTTATTCGGTACCTTTTATAATCCAAAGACCTATCAGGGTCTCTGTGGATATAAAACAGGGCGGGAGCAGAGGGTCTTTGATATGTTATGTTTCAGGGATGTGAATAATAAAACCTCTTTTAAAAAAAAATGAATTTATACGTGACCAATCAATCAGGTGAACGTTGACAACACATGAGAATTGACTCATACGACATCGGGTTTTCGATAACCCTGATTTTAAATAGGTTGGTAGTTGTCCGGTGAAACAAACACCTGGGTGGTAAAGACCAAGTCAGCGAAAGGTGTATTATTAAAATGCATTTCCACAAAGCTGGCGGCCCACCCGTGTTCCTGTTGGGGGAGTTGTATATTGCCACTAAAGCCCTTGCGGTGAGATTTAAATTTCACCCTTGTGCGAATGTAGGGTGAGAGGTCGGTATTCGATTCTATCCTTCGAAAATCTCTTCCAGATTTGTTAGTGGCCTGCCAGAGCCAGGCTTCCTTTGGCCGTTGGGAAGTCTTGATATTCAGTGATTTGCCTTCCTGATTCCATGTAACCCCGGGCAGTGTGCGATTTTGAATAAAAGCACCGTAGAATGATTCAGTCAGGTCGGTAATCAATGAAACATTATCCCTGTTTATATAATGGCCCTGGTTGGGGAGGACTCTCATCCACTTTTCCCCGGGCAAATCATCAAAAAATACTTTGCTGGTATCGGGAGGCATAAAATGGTCACCGGATGCAGTCACCATGAACTTGGGCAGGCTGAGAAATTGTTTGTATTGATAAGGATCAATGATGGAAGTTAACTGATCCATTTCAGGTTTGTCGAACTTTGCTCTTAGTGGCAGGTAGGGGGCGATCGCAGGATTGCCTTCCGGGTAGACACTGAAAAAATGGTCAATCATCTCTTTCATGTTCATAAAGTCAGCGACCTGGGGAATCAGGGCAACGACCCGGTTATCCTGAGTGGCTGCCAGAGAGGCCGTCCACCCTCGCTTGGACCCCCCGGCAAGAACAAAACCGCTGATAGTCACTTTGCGCTGTTGCAGGATTTCCTCACTGGCATTCATGCTGGCAATGGCGGCTTTCACCATGGGCAGTTGCAGAGGCCAGTGGTAGTTTTTCCGGGGATTGTCCAGAAAAAGCTTCCATGTGTGGGCGACAAGGTTATCTTCCTTTAAAGGGAGCGTATTCTTAAACTGAAGAAACTGATTGGGTACATCTTTAAGGTCAATAACAATGGATTGGGTTCGGGCTGCTATCCTGGCAAAGTCCAGATCGGGTTCTGGCGGTATCTTCTCTAACTGGCTGGTTGGATGAATAATACCTCCATTGATATAGAGCAGTGCTGTATCAAACTTCAGGTTTTCCGGATGGTAGATGGTTAACCGGTGTTGCCATAAAGCGAAATCAACCGGCACTTTTTTTTCCGGCTGCCAGCGCAGTGAGGTCAGATCAGCATGAATGATGGAAACACCGGTGGATCGGCCATCATGATGAACCGTTTTTAATGAGTTCCGGGCAATAGTCCAGCCAGAATCAGGCTCTTCTTTGAGAAGATAGCAGGGAAGAATATGTTCCATATGATCTATTAGCCAGTTATGACTGCACTGTGACGGCGTATCCCTTAGAGGGTTCCCAGCCGATATTGCTATCGCTGACAGGGCCAGAGTGCATGTGATGAACCAGCGTATTATTGTTTTCATCCAAGTTTATATTTAGTCGGGTTGTTCATAATTCCAACTAATAACATAGCCTACTTTGACGCAGGTGAAACTATTGGTACATGCTTTCAACGCATTTGACAGGTAGGTTGGGTCGAACGGAGTGAGCCCCAACAATTTACCGATGATTGCGGATAGTTTGTTGGGGCTCGCATTCGCTCGACCCAACCTACGTCTTCAATGAGAAACCATGTGCTGGTACAAGTAACTTTTTCAACGTTTTGCTTATTTTGGGTGAGGCTGACTATTTGCTTGCTGCCCTGGTTTGAGTACTATTTGCCTCTCTATCAATAGCAGGCAGGATGTGGGTCCCATGGCGCGATTTTTTACCAGTGATAATGCTTCCGGTGTCTGTCCGGAAGTTATGAGTGCTTTGGTCGCCGAAAATGCTGGCCATGCCGGAGCTTATGGCAATGATGCCCTGACCTGTGAAGCCATTGAGATGGTCAAACAAGCCTTGGGAAGACCGGCAGAAGTGTTCTTCGTTTATAACGGAACGGCCGCAAATACCCTGGCCTGTAAAGCAGCA
Organism: Endozoicomonas sp.; assembly: GCF_031844845.1. Classification (GTDB taxonomy): domain Bacteria; phylum Pseudomonadota; class Gammaproteobacteria; order Pseudomonadales; family Endozoicomonadaceae; genus Endozoicomonas. The sequence continues at coordinate 1,320 of NZ_JAVRMB020000111.1, read as the reverse complement.
CTGCGCAGCATTGACAGTATTGTCTGCCCGGATACTGCCCATATTGTGACCAATGAAGTCGGGGCTCCGGTTAATGCCACCGGTAGCCGGGTGATTACGGTCAAGTCTACTCATGGAAAGATAGTGCCAGAGCAGATTCTAAAAGCCAGTCAGGATGAAAGCTGGTGGGGAATGCATGCGACCCGTCCAAGGCTGGTGAGTATTTCCCAGTCTACCGAGTGGGGAACGGTTTACTCGCTGGATGAGCTTGCAGCTATTAAAACGGTCTGTACTGAGCTGGGTATGTTGCTGCATGTGGATGGTTGCCGTATTTACAATGCCGCAGTGGCGCTTGATTGCACCCTGGAAGAAATGTGCGAGCACATTGATATTCTCTCTCTGGGCGGAACCAAAAACGGGCTGATGTTTGGCGAGGCGCTGGTCTTTTTCAATACTGAAGCTGCCGATGGTTTCCTGCATTTAAGGAAACAGGGGCTTCAGCTTCATTCCAAAATGCGTTTTATCAGCGCCCAGTTCAAGGCGCTTTTTACCGATGAACTTTGGAAGAAGAATGCTGCCCGGGCTAATAGTATGACGAGCCTGCTGGTTGAAGGGTTGAGCCAGTGCCCGGATATTGAGCTGGTTTGTCCGGCGGAAACCAATCAGGCCTTTTTCTCAATCCCTACAGAGTTGGCGGTGCAGCTACAGGCGATAAAAGACTTCTATCAAAATGGGCCGCAGCCTGGTGTGTATCGGATGGTGACTTCTTTCGACACAACGGAAGAAGAGGTAAAGTCTTTTGTGCAGGAAGCAAAGGTACTGAACGAGCGATGGTGTAAAGCCTGATGCTGGTATCCCTGCATTTTTCAAAAGAACCATCATAGACAAAATAAAGAAAGGAGTTTTGGTTTGACGGTATCTACACAGTCAGAAGCGTCCTGGCAAGAGCCCGGTTTTATCCACGCTTTTGTTACCCTCGCCGCTATTATCAGTGTCATCAGTATTGGCCTGTTTTTTCTGGAAACGAGCCTGCATAGCCTGATTCTGATTGCATTACTTATTGCATCCGTCAGTGCTCTTACCCTTGGCTATGATTTTCGGTCAATTCGGGATGCCATGAATTCCGGTATCACCGGCGCACTCACTGCCATTTATATATTTATTTTGATTGGTGTTTTGATTGCGGCCTTTATTCAAAGCGGCACTCTGGCAACCCTGGTTTACTACGGTATTGAGTTCGTCAGCCCGGCAATTTTCTTGCCCGCCGGTTTGATTCTCTGCAGCTTAATGTCCCTGGCTACCGGCACCAGCTGGGGAACCGTTGGCACCATTGGCGTTGTC